>NZ_BAAAKJ010000132.1:52321-59328 GCF_039527695.1 Kitasatospora putterlickiae | reverse complement strand
CGAAGGGTGCCGCGAGCTGGACCGGTCGGCTGGGCGGACGTGGCCCGCCACCCGCTAGACCAGCCGGTCATCGGTTCCGTCACGGACGCCGTCTCCGCGATGCGAGGAGGTCAAGTTCCGCGAGAATCGCGCGCAGTCCGCCTCGAAGAGGAAGCAGAAGGTGCGGGCCGTCTTCCGGGTCCGCGTCGGGAAGAAACACATCGACCTTTGGAACGGGACATGGAGGTAGTCGTTGGGAACGGATGACCCCGGGTTGAAGTGGACCGCCGAGAGAGTCGTCGACGAAGGCGACCGGTCCGGCTTCTTCTCCGACATCGAGATGATGGAGAAAGCCTCGGATCCGAGGCTGGTCGACTTCCATCTGGAGGCGTTGACCGGCAACGAGTACTTCGTGCTGCTGAGGGAGGATCTAGGGGAAGCCAGCGTCCTCTTCGAGCGCTATACGTTCGAAGACGTTCCGACCCACCGGATCATCGAGTTCATCGCCCTGCTTGAGCGAGGAGACGTCAGCCTCTCGTTCTCGCGGTTCAAGTGGTGGCTAAGCGTGGAGGTCTCCATTCCCGAAGGCAAATGGGCTATTGGACGCCGGTTCCGAAAAGATCTCTCGGAATGGGAGGAGAGCATCATCAAACGTCACTGACGGCTAGGCCGCAGGCATGTCGGCCCCTGGGGGGACCCTTTCGGCCGACCTGCCTGCGACCTCCAGATGGTGATCTCCGAACGACCGGAGGCCGCCGCCCCGCACGGGGTGGCGGCCTTCCGGCGCGTGCGGGCGTGTGGAGTAACGATGCGTTGGATTAATGCGCAAGCCCCTCACGGCGGAGCGGAGCGAGCTCCTGGGCGACTACCGGCGTGCGGGATTCGACGTCTCGGAGCTCCGGTCGGCCCTGTAGGTCGGCGGGTCGGGGTCAGGCCAGGCGGCCGCCGCCGTCGACGTGGAGGACGGTGCCGGTGACGTAGGGGCTGGTCATGGCGTAGTGGACGGCGCGGGTGAGGTCTTCGGTGGTGCCGGTGCGGCGGGTGGGGTTGCGGGTGGCGGTGGAGTGGAGGAAGGCGGCCTTGTCGGCGCCCAGGCGGTCCCAGGCGCCGGTGTCGACGATGCCGGGGGAGACGGCGTTGACGCGGACGGGGGCGATCTCGACGGCGAGGGCCTGGACGAGGAAGGCGAGGGCGCCGTTGGTGGTGGCCATCACGGTGCGGGCGGGGGCGGGGCGCCAGGCGGCGACGCCGGAGAAGAAGGTGAAGGAGGCGCCGTCGGGGGTGTCGGTGGCGGCGTTCGGGGCGAGGTGCTTGGCGAGCAGCAGCGGGCCGTAGACCTTGGCGGCGAACGCCCGGTGGACGTCGGCGAGTTCGAGGTCGGCGAGCGGGCCGTTGGCGGGGAGGGCGGCGGTGGAGACCAGGTGGTCGAAGCGGCCGGTGGCGGTGGCGAGGGCGGCGATGGACGCCTCGTCGGTGAGGTCGACGGGGACGACCTTCGCGGGGCCGGACAGTTCGCCGGCCGTCCACTCCAGCTTGCGCGGGTCGGGGCCGGCGAGGATCAGTTCGGCTCCGGCGGCGGAGGCGGCGTGGGCGAGGGCGCGGCCGGTGTGGGAGCCGGCGCCGACCACGACGACGCGGCGGTTGGCGAGGGGGAGCGGGAGGGTGAGGGGGAGGGGAACGGGGAAAGAGGCGGGAATGTCGGTGTCGGTCATGAGAGAAGGCTGCGCTGAGCTGCTGTGATGCGTCCAAGGCTTGTTTTTTGTGAAAGCCATAAACTGCGTGCATGGCAGCGACCCTCCGGCAGTTCGAGTACCTGGTGACCGTCGTCGACACCGGCTCCTTCACCCGTGCCGCCGAGCTGCTGCACGTCACCCAGCCCGCGCTGTCGCACCAGGTGCGGGCGCTGGAGAAGGCGGTGGGCGGGCCGCTGCTGGAGCGGTTGCCGCGGGCGGTGCGGCTGACGCCGATGGGGCGGGCGGTGCTGCCGCACGCGCGGGCGGCGCTGGCGGACGCCGAGCGGCTGCGGGCGGCGGCCCGGCAGGCGGCCGGACTGGCGGGCGGGGAGCTGGAGTTGGCGACGGTGTATTCGGTGAGCCTGGGCATTCTGCCGCCGGTGCTGCGGGCCTGGCGGGCCGCGCATCCGGGGGTGCGGATCCGGCTGCGGGAGTTCGCGCACGCCGAGGAGTTGCGGGCGGCGATGGCGGCCGGGCAGGCGGACGTGGCGGTGGGGACGCCGCCGGGGGAGTGGGAGGGGCCGATCCGGGAGCTGGGGGTGGAGGAGTTCCTGCTGGTGCTCCCGGCGGGCGAAGCGGGCGAGACGGGCGAGGCGGGCGAGGCGACGCCGGACGTCCGCGTGCCGCTGGCGGACCTGGCCGGCCGCGACTGGGTGCACTACGCCCCCGGCAACGGCCTGGCGGACCTGCTGGACGCGGCCTGCGCGGAGGCCGGGTTCCGGCCCCGGGTGGCGGTGCGCACCGAGCAGACGGCGGCGGCGCCGCTGCTCGCGGCGGCCGGGCTGGGGCCGGCGCTGGTGCCGGCGAACATCGTGCCGGCCGGGTTCGACGGCCTGGTCCGCCGCCCGGAGCCGCCGGTGCGGCGGCCGTTGGTGGCGTACACCCGGACCAGGCCGGACGCGTTGACGGCGGCGTTCGTCGAACTCCTCTCCCGCCGGGCCTGTCTGCTGCCGGAGCACGTGGCCGGACTGTTGTCGCCCGACGGGGCCTCGTGATCTCTACAGTGCTGTAGATTCTTTGGCAGGGAGTTGGCAGGGAGAGCGACCGAGGAGGGCAATCGTGGGAGTTTCGCTGGCCAAGGGCGGCAATGTCTCGCTCACCAAGGAGGCGCCGGGGCTGTCGGCCGTCATCGTCGGACTCGGCTGGGACGTGCGCACCACCACCGGTGCCGACTACGACCTGGACGCGAGCGCGCTGCTCTGCGCTGCGAACGGCAGGGTGCTCTCGGACCAGCACTTCGTCTTCTTCAACAACCTGCGCAGCCCGGACGGTTCGGTCGAGCACGGCGGCGACAACCTGACCGGCAGCGGTGACGGCGACGACGAGCAGATCAACGTCGACCTGCTCGCCGTCCCGGCGGAGGTGGCCAAGGTGGTCTTCCCGGTGTCGATCTACGACGCGGACGCCCGGTTCCAGAGCTTCGGCCAGGTGCGCAACGCGTTCATCCGGATCGTCAACCGGGCCAACGGCCAGGAGATCGCCCGCTACGACCTGACCGAGGACGCCTCCACCGAGACGGCGATGGTCTTCGGCGAGCTGTACCGCAACGGCGCCGAGTGGAAGTTCCGCGCGATCGGCCAGGGTTACGCCTCCGGCCTGCGCGGCATCGCCACCGACTACGGCGTGAACGTCTGACCCACGGGGGCCCGGCGGGCCGCCGGGCAGCCGGCCGGGCAGGTCAACGCCCGGTCGCCGACGGCGGGTTCGGCTTGCGGTCCAGGGCCAGCCCGCCGAACCCGCCCGTGGTGCCCAGCTGTCGGCGCCACCACTCGGTCATGCCCGGCTCGTCGATGGCCGACCAGTCCGGCGCGCCGGTGACCTGCGCCCGGCCGAGCCGGCGGCTGAGGTCGACCAGGGCGTGCCCGGCCTCGCCGCGTTCGCGGTCGTAGCCGGGCAGCAGGTCCGACCAGTCCCCGGCGGCCCGCCAGGCGTCCTCGAAGGCGCTGGCGTCCTGCAGCGCCTTGGCCGCGCCGCTGGTGGTGTGCGGGCGGACGAGCGTCGCGGCGTCGCCGGCGAGCAGCAGGCGGCCGGCGGTGCGGCGCGGGGTCTCCAGGTCGTGGATCGGCTGGAGCAGGATCCGCTCGACCGGCGTCAGGTTGACGGCGCCCGCCCAGTACGGGGGCAGCACGCGTTCGGCGAGTTCGGCCAGTTCGCCGTGGCGGGCGGTGTCGAGCGAGCCGACCTGGAAGCCGAGCGGGTCGGAGTCCTCGTCGGCGCGCTTCAGCCACTCGGGCGCGGGGGCGTAGAAGACCCAGTTCACCAGGGTGGAGCCGGGGGTGAGCCCGGGGATCCGGTAGAGCACGACCTGGCCGCCGGGGTAGCAGGCGGTGATCACCTCCTGCTCCGGCCAGCGGGCCGCGCCGCCGGGGAGGGTGTCGAGCAGCCGGGCGTCGAAGCTGCCGCGCCAGGCGACGTACCCGGCGTACTCGGAGCGGGCCTCGGGGCAGACGGCCGTGCGCACCACCGAGCGGTGGCCGTCGGCGCCGACCACCAGGTCGTACTCCTCGCGCCCGCCGGCCGCCGTCTCCACCCAGGCGGGGCCGTCGGCACCGGCGGCGCCGCCGACCGCCGTGACGGCCGTGCCGGGGCGGAACTCGACGCCGTCCGGGGTCCGTTCGCGCAGGCCCTGCCAGAGCACGCCCCAGTGGTAGGAGTGCATGGCCATCGGCTGCACCCACAGCACCCGCCCGCGCGGGTCGCCGTCGTCGGCGCGGGCCACCCAGTGCCGGGCGGTGACGGGGTGGTGGCGGATGCCGTCGTCGAGGTGCCCGGCCCGGACGAGTTCGTCGTAGCGGTCCAGCAGGACGCACAGGCCCACCCCGCGGTCCTCCAGGTGCCCCGGGCTGCGCTCCAGCACGGTGACCCGCTCGGCGCCGCCCCGGGCCGCCGCCCGCGCGACCGCGCACCCCGCGATGCTGCCGCCGACCACCGCGACCGATCCACCCCGCACGACCGTCCCCCTTCTCCGCGGGACCTCACGGGACCCCGCCGGCCCCGTCCGCCATCCCGTCCGTCGTCCCGTCGTCCCGTCGACGATACGACGCGCACTGATGATCCGTCAGGGAAAGCCGGACAGTGTTCCCCGCATCACTTATGCAACTCGTTGCATAAGAGGCCCGGCGTCCCCTACCGTGGAGTAACCACCAGCCCGCCCAGGAGACGCCGCGATGACGACGACCGCCGCCACCGAAGCCCCGCAGCCGCCCTACCCGCACCTGCTGCGCCCCCTCGACCTCGGCTTCACCACCCTCCCCAACCGCGTCGTCATGGGCTCCATGCACGTCGGCCTGGAGGAGGCCCCCGACGGCTTCGAGCGGATGGCCGCCTTCTACGCCGAACGCGCCCGCGGCGGCGTCGGCCTCATCGTCACCGGCGGCATCGCCCCCAACGAGGCCGGCCGCCCCTGGGACGGCGGCGCCATGCTCACCACCGAGCGGGAGGCCGACCGGCACCGCGTCGTCACCGACGCCGTGCACGCCGCCGGCGGCCGGATCGCGCTGCAGATCCTGCACTTCGGCCGCTACGCCTACCACCCCGGCCTGGTCGCCCCCAGCGCCGTCCAGGCCCCGATCAGCCCCTTCCCGCCGCGCGCCCTCACCGCCGACGAGGTCGAGCGGACCATCGACGACTTCGCCCGCTGCGCCGCGCTCGCCCAGCGGGCCGGCTACGACGGCGTCGAGATCATGGGCTCCGAGGGCTACCTGATCAACGAGTTCACCGCCGCCGCCACCAACCACCGCGAGGACGCGTGGGGCGGCTGCTACGAGAACCGGATGCGCTTCCCGGTCGAGATCGTCCGCCGGGTGCGCGAGCGCGTCGGCCCGGACTTCATCCTCGTCTACCGGCTCTCCATGCTCGACCTCGTCCCCGGCGGCTCCACCCTCGACGAGGTGGTCCGCCTCGCCAAGGCCGTCGAGGAGGCCGGCGCCACCCTCATCAACACCGGCATCGGCTGGCACGAGGCGCGCATCCCCACCATCGCCACCTCGGTGCCGCGCGGCGCCTGGGCCTGGGTGACCAGGAAGGTGATGGGCTCGGTGTCCGTCCCGCTGGTCACCAGCAACCGGATCAACACCCCGGAGCTGGCCGAGCGACTGCTCGCCGACGGCTACGCCGACCTGGTCTCACTGGCCCGCCCGCTGCTCGCCGACCCCGACTTCGTCGCCAAGGCCGCCGAGGGCCGCCCCGAGGCCGTCAACACCTGCATCGGCTGCAACCAGGCCTGCCTCGACCACACCTTCAGTGGGAGGATCACCTCCTGCCTGGTCAACCCGCGCGCGTGCCACGAGACCGAACTCGTCCTCGCCCCCACCCGGCTCGCCAAGCGGATCGGCGTCGTCGGCGCCGGACCGGCCGGCCTCGCCTGCGCCGTCACCGCCGCCGAGCGCGGCCACCGGGTCACCCTGTTCGACGCGGCCGACACCATCGGCGGTCAGCTCGACATCGCCCGCCGGGTGCCCGGCAAGGAGGAGTTCGCCGAGACCCTGCGCTACTACCGCCACCGGCTCGACGCGCTCGGCGTGGACCTGCGGCTCGGCGCGTGGGTGGAGGCGGCCGACCTCGCCGCCGAGGGCTTCGACGAGGTCGTGCTCGCCACCGGCGTCACCCCGCGCGTCCCCGACCCCGCCGAACTGCCGGGCGTCGACCACCCCAGCGTGCTCGGCTACCTCGACGTGCTGCGCGACGGCGCGCCCGTCGGCGGGCGGGTGGCGATCCTCGGCGCGGGCGGCATCGGCTTCGACGTCGCCGAGTTCCTCACCGACGCGGGCGACGCGCCCAGCCTCGACCCGGCCGTGCACCGCCGCCACTGGGGCATCGACGAGGAGTACCGCGAGCGCGGCGGCCTCGCCCGCCCCGAGCGCCCCGAGCCGCCGCGCCGCGTCCACCTGCTGCAGCGCAGGACGGGCAAGGTCGGCGCCGGACTCGGCAAGACCACCGGCTGGATCCACCGCACCGAGCTCAAGCACCGCGGCGTCACCATGGTCGCCGGCGCCTCCTACGACCTGATCGACGACGCCGGGCTGCACCTCACCCTCGACGGCGAACCGCGGCTGCTGCCCGTCGACACCGTGGTGCTCTGCACCGGCCAGGAGCCGCGCCGCGAGCTGGACGCCGCGCTGCGCGCCCTCGGCGTCACCCCGCACCTCATCGGCGGCGCCGACGCGGCGGCCGAACTCGACGCCAAGCGCGCCATCAAGCAGGGCACCGAACTGGCCGCCGCCCTCTGAACGGCCGCCCCGTGCCGCCGGGGCGCGCCTAGGGTCCGCCTTCAAGCCCCCGTCGTCCGCCCGGAGG
>NZ_BAAAKJ010000132.1:51416-52252 GCF_039527695.1 Kitasatospora putterlickiae | reverse complement strand
TCCATGCGGTGGGGGCACTCCCGGCCGCCAGGCTGGGGGCGCGTCGCCCGGCAGGCGGGGGTTTGAAGACGGACCCTAGGATCGGTGCCATGTCGCTGCCGCACGCCATCCTCACCGCCCTGCTGGAGAAGCCGTCCTCCGGTCTGGAGCTGACCCGGCGGTTCGACAAGTCCATCGGCTTCTTCTGGTCCGCCACCCACCAGCAGATCTACCGCGAACTGGGCCGCCTGGAGGCCGCCGGGCTGATCCGGGCGCTCCTGCGGACGGGGCCGGTGCGCGGGCAGAAGAAGGAGTACGAGGTGCTGCCCGCCGGGCGGGCCGAACTGGAGCGGTGGACGGTCGCCGCCGACGAGCCCCGGCCGATCCGCGACCCGCTGCTGCTGCGGCTGCGCGCCGCCGCAGTGGTCGGCGCGGCCGGACTCGATGTCGAGCTGCGCCGTCACCTCGCCCAGCACCGGCAGCAGTTGGAGCACTACGAGGAGATCGAGCGGCGCGACTTCCCGGCCGGGGCGGAGCATGACGGCGACCCGCTCCAGCACGCCGTGCTGCGCGCCGGGATCGGCCTGGAGACCTTCTGGGTCAGCTGGCTCGCGGAGACCCTCGACGCCCTGCCTCCGAGCCGGAACGACCTGCCCTGACCTGCGGCGATGCCCGCCGGAGGGGCGGGGCGCGGCCGTCGGTGGGAAACTGGACGCCTGTCCCTGTCCGACCTCTCGACCGGGGGCCCGTATGTCTCTCCCGAGGCCTCTCCCCGCCCTCACCGCGGTGGCCGTCACCACGGTGCTCACCTTCGGCGGAGCCCAGCTCGCCGCCGGCTCGGCGGGCGCACCCCCGCG
>NZ_BAAAKJ010000132.1:48806-51406 GCF_039527695.1 Kitasatospora putterlickiae | reverse complement strand
CCGTCGGCGCCGCCCGGCCAGCCGCCGCCCAGCAGCCCACCGAGGAGCAGCTCAGGGCGGCCCTGCTGACCGCCGCCGAACTCGGTCCCGATTTCACCGAGATCCCGCTGGACAGCGAGAGCCCCTCGCCCGAGGCCGGCGCCAGTGCCAGTGCCAGTGCCACTGCCAGTGCCAGTCCCAGCGCCGGTCCCAGTGCCGGCGCCTCGCCGCTGGCCGGCTGCGACGCCCTGTACGCCCTGCTCAACGGAGAGGTGACCGAGGAACTGCCCACCGGCGCCCAGGGCCCCTACCAGGAGGTCCAGTTCGAGGGCCAGGGCGGCTACCCGTGGATCGCCGAGTACCTCAGCGGGGAGGATCCCGGGAAACTGGACGCCGAACTCGCCACCGTCGACTCGGCGTTCACCGATTGCCACAGCATCGACCTCACCAGTGACGACGGCCAGAAGGTGACCTTCTCCGTCGAGCGGGTCGCCCTCGGCGACCGCCAGGGCGCTCCGGCCGTCCGCATCGCCGGCGCCATCGCCGGCGTCCCGCTCTACGGCTACCTCGGGATCGAACGCCTCGGTGCCGACGTCGCGCTCGGCTACTGGTACTTCCTGCGGGGCGCGGACGACGCCGAGGGCGCCTCCGTCTACTACCGGGCGGCCGTCGCCAAGGCCGAACGCTCCCTCGAAGTCGTGGCCGGTTCCACCACCGCCCCGGGCACGGCCGCCTGAGCGCGGCCAGGCCCGGGACGGCCCGGGGTCAGCGCAGCGACCACTGCTGGTAGGCGCTGCCGTTGCACTCCCACATGTTCACCTGACGCCGGCTGCCGTCGCCCGACAGCCAGTCCTGCAGGCACAGGCCGGTCGCCTTGTTCTTCATGGTGACCGCGTTGACGCCGGCCGGGATCAGCTCCCAGCGCTGGGTGTCGGCGCCGGAGCACTGGCGCTGGATGACGCTGCTGTAGGTGTTCAGCGTGGTCGGTTCGAGACAGAGGAACGAGCTCTGCACCCGGATCTCGCTCCCGCCGACGGCGGCGTCGTCCGTCCAGAACCGCTGGTTCGAGGCGTTCTTGCAGCTGAACTCCTGGAGCATCGCGCCCTCGGCGTTGGAGGCGCCCTGGATGTCGAGGCACTTGCCCTGGAGGACATTGGCGTAGCCGTGCAGCACCGGAGCGGCCTGCGCGGGGGTGGCCAGCGTGGCCGCGGCGGCCAGCAGGGTGCCGGCGACGACGCCGGAGCGGACGACGGACTGACGGGTGAATCGCATGATGGGACGCACTCCTCACCGAAGGATCGGGACGCCGCGGTGGGGCGCCCTCGGCGGTCAGTCTCACGAACCGGGCTCGATCGTCCCAAGACCCTTCGAGGTCCATCGAATTCGGGCGGCGCAATGTCCGGGGCGTGCCACGAACCGGTCAGAGCCGGGCAACACGCCCGGCGCGCGTGAACGTTCCGTCTACGGTGGGCTTGCGGCGCCCGGGGCCGCAGGGATCGGTGGGGGCGAGTCCGGGATGTCGCCGCACCCCGCCGGGAGGCCGACGGAAGGGACCGGATTGCTGCGTATCCACTTCACCCACGACGACCTGACCAGGGTCCGGATCGCGCGGGCACCCGACCCGCTCGCCGAGACGGTCCTGAGCCTGTCGCTGGTACAGGCCCGTGACGTGGGGGGAGTGGCCCTGGAGGGGTGGCGCAGCAGGACCCGCAAACGCGTGCGCCCCGAACTGGGCGTGCTGTTCGACCTCGCGACGCCCGCCGGGGCGACGGAGGCGCCGGAGGCGTTCCTGCACGCCGCCACCGACAGCCTGCCGGACAGCCTGGACCACACCTGGTCGCTGTCGCGCCGGCGGTGGGCGGCGGACCTGACGGTCCTGGAGTTCCTGCGGCCGAGGACGCCCCGTTGGGTGCGGGAGCTGCACGGCGGCTCCCGCGAGTGGCGGGGGGTCGTCGACCGCAGGCTGCGCGAGTACCACGCGTTCGCGGTCGCCCCGTACTGGTCGCAGCTGATGGCCGCCGCGCACACCGACCGGACCGCGCGGGCGCTGGCGACGGCCGACGCCGGGCTGGACGGCCTGCTCGGCTCGCTGCACCCCGACATCCACTGGGCGGCGCCGGTGCTGTCGGTGCCCTGCCCGCTGGAGGCCGATGTGTACCTGAGGGGGACCGGGATCCTGCTCGTGCCGACGTTCTTCTGGCCCGAGCCGATGGCCATGACGGACAACCGGGGACCGGAGCACCCGCTGGTGCTCCACTACCCGCTGGCCCGTGACCTCGCCACCTACCGGACCGTCTGGGCCGCGGCCGCCGCCGACGAACCGGGCGGCGGGCTCGTCGCGCTGCTCGGCGGCACCCGCGCCCGGATCCTGCGGGCGGCGGCCGAGCCGGCGGGCACCGCCGAACTCGCCCGTCGCACCGGAACCTCCGCCGCGACCGCCAGCCACCACGCCACCGTGCTGCGCGCCGCCGGGCTGCTCACCACCGAGCGCACCGGCACCGGCGTCCGCCACGCGCTGACCCTCCTCGGCCAGGCCCTCCTCGACGACCGCCCGCCCACCGAACCCCGCCCCTGACATCCCGCCCCTGACACCCCGCCGCCGGGGCCGCGCCGCAACGGGC
>NZ_BAAAKJ010000132.1:38327-48794 GCF_039527695.1 Kitasatospora putterlickiae | reverse complement strand
CCGGCTGTCCGGCGTCCACGACAGCCGCCGCCTGACGTCGCCTGCCCCCCAAGCGGCCCCGTGCGGCGCCCACCCCCGGCCACCCCCGTCTGGCTCCGGCGGTCCACGGCCACCCACCCGCCGTTGCCTCCCCCGCGCGGCGCCCGCCCCCGCCGCCCCCGCCCGCCCTCCGACGGACCCACCCCGTGTTAGCGTGCGACGGCGTGGCCGGGGGCCTTGGGCGGGGCCCTGGGCGCGATTCGAGGGGGCGGGGCGCGATGAGCGACGAGGGCATCGCCGACCAGCCCGTCCACCAGCCGGGCGACCCGACGCCCGTGACCGACCCCGTCCACGGCCCGTTGTGCGGCTGCCTCCACGCGATCGGCGAGTTCCTGGGGGACCTCGTCCTCGAAGTGGTCGGCGGCACGCTGCTCGCGCTGCTGACCACCGCCTCCCTGGCCGGCGCCTTCGTCCTCGCCGAGCTGGCCCACCGTCAGAGTCCCGCCCTCGCCTACGCCCTCGGCGCAGCCGCCGTCCTGGTGACCGCCCTCGGCGTGCGGCAGCTGCGCCGCCCCAGGGAGCGGCGCGGCCGCCTCGGCCGGATCCTCGCCGCCGTCACCGCGGGCCTCGGCGTCTGGCTGCTGCTCTGCGTCTTCTACGCCTCGCTGCGCGAAGCGCTCGACCTGGCGTCCTTCTGAGCGATCCGCCGCTCCAGGTGGGCCC
The DNA here is from genome assembly GCF_039527695.1 of Kitasatospora putterlickiae. Taxonomy (NCBI): domain Bacteria; kingdom Bacillati; phylum Actinomycetota; class Actinomycetes; order Kitasatosporales; family Streptomycetaceae; genus Kitasatospora; species Kitasatospora putterlickiae. Next base: position 48,092 of record NZ_BAAAKJ010000132.1, on the reverse strand, counting down.
GCGCCTGCGGCCACTCCTCGGCGGTGATCGAGAACATCGCCGAGTCCCGCAGCCGCCCGGCCTCGCCGGGGGCCCAGGACGGCGACCAGTTGCGCAGCACGCCCTCGAAGGTGGCGCCGACGGCGGCCAGCGCGGCGCGCGAGCGGGCGTTGCGGGCGTCGGTCTTGAGGTCGACCCGGGCGACCCGCCACTGTTCGAAGGCGTGCCGGAACAGCAGGTACTTCGCCTCGGTGTTCACCCCGGTGCCCTGGGCGGAGGCGGCCAGCCAGGTCCAGCCGATCTCGACCGCGGCGAGGCCCTCGCCGGACGGCCAGGGGCGCGGGTCCCAGTACGAGGTGACGCCGACGGCCCGCCCGGTGACCCGGTCCACCTGGGCGTACGCCGCGAGCCGCCCGGCCTCGGCGCGCGCGGCGTGGGCGTCGAAGTAGCCGGTGATCTCCCCGGCGCGCGGCACCTCGGTGAAGCCGTACGAGTCGCGTTCCTCCTCGGCGGCCGCCGCGAGGTCGGCGAGGTGGCGGCGGCCGAGCGGTTCCAGGCGGACCAGCGAGCCCTCCAGCGGCGGGGCGTCGAGCGGGAAGGGCATCAGGTCTCCAAAGGGGCGGCTGGCACGCCGGAGGCGTCGGTCGCAACGATGACGCGCGCAACTGTGGCGCTCCCCGGACCGGTTGGTCAACGAATTTTCCGTCGCCGGGTCAGCGCGTGTGCAGCTCAAGCCCGCTCGCGCCCGGCCGTTCCAGCTCCTCCCGCAGCCGCATGTCCCGCCCGTAGTCGCCGCCGTCCAGCCGCCGGAACGGCACCGGCGGCTCCGTGAACAGCCCGTCCAGCCGCCGCCCGTACGCCTCCGCGACGGCCTCGAACCCCTCCTCCGGCAGGCCGGCCGCCCCGTACGCGGCGAACGGTTCGAGCGCCGCCATCCCGGTGAACCAGAACACGCCGTGCTGCAGCGGGAACAGCAGGTCCGCGAGCGGCCCGTGGACGCCCCGGTCCGAGAACGCCGACTCGCGCGCGCCGGCGCTCACCGCCAGCAGCCCGCGCTTGCCGCCGAGCGCGCCCTCGCTGTACGGCGGCGGGACGGCCGGGCCGTGCGCGAACTCGAAGGTGAGCACCCGGTCGATCCAGCCCTTGAGGATCGCCGGCACCGAGAACCACCACAGCGGGAACTGGAACACCACGGCGTCCGCCCAGCGCAGCTTCTCCTGCTCGGCCGCGAGTTCCGCCGCGAGCCGTCCGGCGCGGGTGGCCTCGCCCTGGGCGGCGAGCACCTCCAGGCGGGCGTCGGCCGGGTGCTCGGGGAAGTCGTCGGTGCCGAGGGCGGCCTGCCACTTCATCGCGTACAGGTCGGAGACCCGCACCTGGTGGCCGGCGGAGCGCAGCCGCTCGACGGCGAAGTCGGCCAGCGCGGCGGTGAGGGAGCGCGGTTCGGGGTGGGCGGTGACGATCAGGACGCGCCGGGGGCGCTCGTCGGACGGCTGCTGCGGTGCTGCGGGGCTGGTCATGACGCCAGCCTCGTCCGCGCCGCGCGCCGCAGCCAGGTCCCTGTGTTTCCGGCGGACTCCCGGTCCTGGTACCGCGAGGGCCACCCATACTGGAGCGCATGGACACCGCTGCCGCCGCCCGCCCCGCCGAAGAGGCCGCCACCCGCTCCGTGGACCCCCGGCGCGCCCTCGGGGAGTTCCTGCGCGCCCGGCGCGGCCGGATCGCCCCGGAGCGGGTGGGCCTGGCGGGCGGGGGCCGGCGGCGGGTGCGCGGGCTGCGCCGCGAGGAGTTGGCGCAGCTGGCGGGCATCAGCGTCGACTACTACGTCCGCCTGGAGCAGGGCCGCTCCACCCAGCCGTCCGAGGAGGTGCTGGACGCGCTGGCCCGCACCCTGGGCCTGGACCAGGCGGAGCGCCGCCACCTGAACACGCTGGCCTGCGGCCGCCGGATGCCGGTGCCCACGCCCCGGGTGGGGCCGGTGCTGCACCGGATGCTCGACGCGCTGGGCACGGCGCTGCCGGCCTTCGTCACCGACCACCGCCTCGACGTGGTGGCCTGGAACCCGCTGGGCGCGGAACTCCTCGGCGGCGCCGGGGACCCGGCCCGCCGTGACCGCAACCAGGCCCGCTTCCTCTTCCTGGACGAGGCCGCCCGCACCGTCCACCCCGAGTGGGCGGCCCGCGCCGCCGAGGCGGTCGGCCAGCTGCGGGTGGCGTCCGGCACCTGGCCGGAGGACGCCGAGCTGATCGCGCTGATCGCCGAACTCTCGTCCGCCAGCGTGGAGTTCCGCCGGATCTGGGACTCCGGGGAGGTGGTGATGTGCACGGCGGGCCGCAAGCGCCTGCACCACCCGCTGACCGGCGTCCTCACCCTGGACTTCGACGCCCTGCACGTCCCGGCCGCCCCCGGCGAAACGGGTCTGGTGCTGCACGTCTTCTCCCCGGGCGAGGACGCCGCGGCGGCCACCGCCCTCGCCCGCCTCGCGGGGGCCTGACGACGGACGGGAGGCGTGGCCGCGGGATCCCCGCCGACTGGCCGCCCGCCCTCACCCCGGCCGACGAACCGGCCTGACCCGCACCGGGGCACCCGCGTTCGCGCGGGTGCCCCCCCTGCCCCTCCTCACGCCCCCCTCGACGCCCTCCGCCGGTCCCGCGTGCGCGGTGCGTGAGCCCCGTGGGGCAGGATCGGTGGGGTCGGATCGGATCGGGCGGGTGCGGAGGAGGCACGGGGTGCGGCGGCACGGGGTGGGAGCGGTGGTGGCGGTGGCCGTGGTGGCGATGGTCGGCTGCGGCGGCCCGCAGCCGAAGCAGGAGGAGCTGATCGCCGTCCGCCTGGACGGCGGCCGGATCGTCGTCCGCACCGGCATGTGCCACGACGAGCGCCTGCACGCCGTCCGGGTCAAGGTCTTCCCCGGCACCGACAAGCTGGAGGTCCGCCCGCGCGAGGGCCGCTCCTCCGCGGACGCGCTGGAGACCGTCGACCTCGGCGCCGTCCCGCCCGGCTGGACGTCCGTCGGTCGACTCCCCGGCGGCGTCAGCGCCGACAAGCGCTACACCGTCGAGGTGGCCCGCGACCGCGCGCTCACCGTCACCGTCCCCGGCGACGTGCTGCTCACCCTGCCCGCCGGCAAGTGGGCGGCCGGCGGCTGGGACTGGGACTACAAGCTCCTGACCACCAAGGAGTTCGACAAGCGTCGCAAGGCCTCCTGCCAGGACGGCACCTGAGCCGACCCCGGCTGACCTGCGAGGATGGACGCCGGGCCCGCCACCCCGGCGGCCGGCGTCGACGATGGGGAGCGGTGGGAGTGGCACAGCGAGGAAGCGGCCTGGTCGAGCGGATGGAACGGCACCAAGTGGCCGTCTACCTCGCCGCGATGGCCGTCGGCGGCCTGCTGGGCGGGCTGGCCCCGGGCGCCGGCCCCGGCCTGGAGCAGGCCGTCAACCCCGTGCTCGGCGCGCTGCTGTTCGTCACCTTCCTCCAGGTGCCCGCCGCCGAACTGCTGCGCTCGCTGCGCGGCACCCGCTTCCTGGCCGCCGCGCTGACGGTGAACTTCGCCGTCGTCCCGCTCGTGGTGGCCGCCATGTTCGCCTTCCTGCCGGACGACCAGGCCGTCCGCGTCGGGGCGCTGCTGGTACTGCTCTGCCCGTGCGTGGACTACGTGATCGTCTTCTCCGGCCTGGCCGGCGGCTCCAACCGCCGCCTGCTCGCCGCCACCCCGCTGCTGCTGGTGGCGCAGATGCTGCTGCTCCCGGTGTTCCTCTACCTGTTCCTGGGCCCGGAGCTGTCCGACGTCGTCGAGGCCGGGCCGTTCGTGCGCGCGTTCCTCACCCTGATCGCCGCCCCGCTCGCCCTCGCCTGGCTGCTCCAGGCCTGGGCGGCCCGCCGTCCGGCCGGTCGGCGCGCCGCCGACGCCGCGACCACCACGATGGTGCCGCTGATGGCGGCCACCCTGCTGACCGTGGTCGCCTCCCAGGTCCCCAAGCTCGGCGACAGCCTCTCCGACGTCGCGGGCGTCGTCCCCTTCTACGTGCTGTTCCTGGCGGTGATGGCGTTCGCGGGGAAGGCCGTCGCCCGCCTCTTCCGCCTCGGCACCGGCGCCGCCCGGGCGATCGTCTTCACCGGCGCGACCCGCAACTCCCTGGTCGTCCTCCCGCTCGCCCTCGCCCTGCCGGACACCCTCGCGGTGGCGGCCTCCGTCGTGGTCGCCCAGACCCTCGTCGAGGTCCTCGGCATGGTCGCCTACGTCCGCCTCGTCCCCCGTCTCGTCCCGTAGGGTGTGGGACCGTGATGGTCGGGTCGCGGGCCGGGTTCGGTCTGGAGTTCCACGTCGAGCGGGACGCGAGCCTGCTGTGCGTCGACGTCTTCGTCGGCGGGCTCCACGTCAACACCTGGGACAACGCGTTCTACCCGCCGCTGCTGGTCAAGAAGCTCAAGGACGAGCTGGCCCGCTTCCGCGCACCGGCCGCGCCGCCGGAGGGGTTCACCTCACCGTTCGAGTCCTTCCTCCTCGCCGAGAGCTGGATGTACGACGACGAGCGTTGCCGGGCGGAACTCCCGCGCTGCGCCTTCCTGGAGTGGGGCGAGTGCACCGACGAGGTGACGGCGTTCGCGTTCCCCGACGGCGACCGGGTTCACCTCGCCTGCCGGGTGCGGGACGGCGGCGGCGTAGCCTGGGGCACCGAGCCCCGGCAGGAGCCCACGGTGGTCACGGTGAACCGGGCGGACCTCGTCGGGACGCTGGAGCACGCCCTCGCCGTCGCCGAACGCGAGTGGTCCGCCCGGCGTTCGTGCTGAAGGTGACCGACGACATCCCGGCGCCACTACCAGGAGGCCGGGTCCTCGCCTAGCGTGCAGGCATGACCGAGCGACGCGCCATTCTCAGCGGTTCGACCTTCGAGGAGCGGATCGGCTACGCCCGCGCCGTCGTGGACGGCGACCGCGTCCACGTCTCCGGCACGACCGGCTACGACTACACCACCATGACCATCTCCGACGACGTGGTCGAGCAGGCCGAACAGTGCCTGCGCAACATCGGCGCGGCGTTGGAGGAGGCCGGCTGCACGTTCGCCGACGTCGTCCGGGTGCGCTACCTGCTGCCGGAGCGCGAGGACTTCGAGCCCTGCTGGCCGGTGCTGCGCGGTGCCTTCGGGGACGTCCGCCCGGCGGCCACGATGATGGTGTGCGGGCTGGCGGACCCGGCGATGCGGATCGAGATCGAGGTCGACGCCCGCCGCCGGGGGCAGTGACGGAAGGTCGACCGGGCATCCCGACCTGGCCGGACGGCCGTTACTCGCCGGTAGGTGGTGACGTGCCGTCGAGGAGCCGGAAACGATCAAGGAAGGGCCGGTAACGGCCGGACACCGAGGTCGGGAGGCCAGTGATGGGGATGAAGAGGTTCGGGAGGGCCGTCGCGTCGTCGGCCGTGGTCGCGGCCACGCTGGCGGGCACCGCCGTCGCCGCGACGGGCACCGCCCAGGCCGCGCGGGTGGACAGCGTGGTGAACTACATGTGCAAGAAGCCGGCCGTCACGGCCGAGCCCTGGATCGGCTGGTCCGGCACCACGTTCCTCTGCGGCGGCGGGTACGGCTTCAGCGTCCCCATGTACCACTTCGACGACGGCACCTACCAGTCGTTCTTCGTCGGCCCGGACCACGCGATCTGGACCACCTGGATGGACCCGCGGACCGGCAAGAGCCCTGTCGTCTCGCTGGGCGGCGCGGTCACGTCCGACGCCGTCATCAGCGACCACGACGGCGGCTACCTGCAGCTGAAGGTGCGCGGCACGGACGGCAAGAGCTGGTACAAGGAGCGCGACGAGCGCGGGAACTGGAGCAACTGGCACCGCTAGTCGCCACACCCGAGTGTGACCGGGCGTCACCGGAAGGGTCGTGAAATTTTCCGGCCCGGGCGGATGTTGATCACGGCATGACTCAAGGAGCACCACCCCGGCCGCTGTCCGACGAAGCCCTGTCCGAGCTGCTCGCCCGGCAGCAGTTCGGCACGCTCGCCACCGTCAAGCGCAGTGGGCACCCGCACCTGACCACCATGCTGTACAGCTGGGACCCGCAGGACCGCATCGTGCGCCTGTCGACCACGGCCGACCGCGTCAAGGTCGCGCACCTGCGGCGCGACCCGCACGCGGCGCTGCACGTGCGGGGGGACGACGTCTGGTCGTTCGCCGTGGCGGAGGGTGAGGCCGAGGCCTCCGAGCCCACGGCCGTGCCGGGTGACGCGGTGGGCCGGGAACTGCTCGGGATGGTCCCGGAGGTCGCGAGGCCGGAGGACGAGGACGCGTTCCTGGCGCAGCTGGTGGCGGAGCGGCGGGTGGTCGTCCGGCTGAAGGTGGAGCGGCTGTACGGCACGGCGCTCGACATCGCCGGCTAGGACGGCGCGGCCGGGCCGCCCGGTGCGCGTGGGAAGTCGGTCCGGCCGACTTCCCACGCGCACCGGAACCTACAGGTCGACCTTCTCGAAGGTGAACACGGTGGGGGATCCCGTGTCGTCGCCGGGGACGGGGAGGGTCTCGATCGGTCCGTGCTTGCCCGGCTCCGGGACCAGCCACACCGAACCGAGCGAGGACCGCACCTGGTACGTCCCCGCGGCCTGGTCGACGGCGGCGAGTTCCCACTCCTCCGCGTCCTGCTGCTGGATGAGGAGGGCGACCACCGGCCCGGCGGGCATGTTGTTCTCGACGGCCGTCGGGGCGCCCTTGGCGTACAGCTTGTAGCGGCCGTTGGGCAGCACCTCGACGACCCAGAGGGCGTCCGGGTCGTCCGTCTTGTTGAAGACCGCCTTGGGCGAGAGGTCCAGCGTCTCGTACAGGGCGCGGCCGACCAGGTCCTCGCCGTTGCGGATCGTGTAGAGACCGGAGTCCAAACTCATCGGATGTGTCCGTCCTTCTCGCGGCGGGTTCTACTTCTCGACGGCGATGTCGGCGAAGCTGATGGCGAAGGCGTCGGGGTCGTCGTCCTCGTCCAGGTGGTAGGTGGCGCTGGCCCAGGCGTCGGTGAGGCGGATGCGGCGGGCGGCGGGGTCGCCGGGGTCGCCCGCGATGAGGACGACGTCCTGGTGGGTGGCGGTGTTCTCGACCGCCTCCACCCACTGCGTGGTGGCCTCGTTGCGCGCGTCGCCACGGGTGAGCACCACGCTGCCCCAGAGGGGGATGGGGGCCTTGTAGTCGCCGGTGAGGTAGGTGTCGAGGTCGACCGCCGTGTTGACGAGGTCGAGTTGGGCGACGGAGTCGAGTGCTTCGGTCCGGTCGTCGCCGAGGTCGAGGTGGTACGTGGTCATGTCCCGGTCTCCTGGTGGCGTGGGCGGGGTCAGTACAGCTCGGGGGAGGTGCGGACGGGCATCCGGACCTTGAGGACCTTGCCGTCGCTCAGGAAGAAGATGACCCGGGCGTTGTCGCCGGGGGTGATCAGGTGGGTGGGCTTCTCGAACAGGAGGTGGTGCTTGCCCGGGACGAAGGCGAAGCCGCCCTTGGCGGAGAGGGTGACCGTGTCGACCTTGACCAGCTTCGAGCTCTCGCTGTCGACGACGGTCTCGTAGATCGTGACGCGCTGGTAGTCGGGGCTCCTGACCTTGGTGATGTCGAGGCGCTGGTCCGAGGCGTTGTCCAGCGTGAGGTAGCCGGCGGCCGGAAGCGCGTTCGGCAGCCAGCGGACCCAGGCGGACTTGTCACGGACCGTGATGTCGGTGGAGACCGGCGTCTTCATCGGTATGACTCCTCGTCAAGGGATCGCCCATCGACCCTGTTCGCTCACCACATCGCGTGCGGGAGCGGTCGGGCAAGGATCGCCTGGGAACGTCATCCGATCGAGTGAAGCGGCCGGCGGAGTGGGAAGTCGGCGGGGCCGACTTCCCGTGCGGCGGTCAGGGGTTGGGGGTTTGGGGGGTCGCGGTCGCCGTGGCGGCCGGGGTTGGGCGGTGGAGGTCGTGGTGGTGCTGGAGGACGGGGTAGATCCAGGCGACCAGCGCGAGGAGCAGGGCGAACGGGAGGACGGTGTAGGCCGCGGCGGCGGCCGGGCTGTGCTGGGCGGGGTGCGGGTTCTGGTCAGGCAGCGACATCGTCGGTGGGGGAGGGGTCGTCGGAGGGGGACTTGAACTCGGCCATGGGGAGGTCGAGTTCGGCCCAGACCGTCTTGGCGCCGGGTTCCCGGGGAAGGGTGCCCCAGCGGTCGGCGAGCGCGTCGACGAGGGTGAGCCCGCGCCCCGACTGGGAGTCCGGCGGGCAGGCGGCCGTGGGGATGACGGGCCGGCGGTCGCCCCGGCAGTCCGAGACCTCGATCCGGAGCACGGTGGTGCACGCCCGGCGCGCGGTGGTGAGCGAGAGGTGCAGCTCGAACCCGCGCCCCGGCATGCGCCCGTGCGTGGACGCGTTCGCGGCCAGCTCCGCGACGATGATCAACGCGTGGTGAAAAGCCTCCGGCCAAAGGGAGTTGAGGGCCCAGGAGGTGAACTGCTGTCTGGCCACCCGCCGGCCGGTGGCGGCTCCCTTGGGGGTGGCGGTGAGGAGCGCGGTGTGGGCGCGCGGCTCCGGGTCGTCGAGGGGAATTTCGGACTTCATGGGGAAAAGCCTGCCCCCCCGGGCTTAGGCTGACCGCACATCTGGTGGGCACGGTGAGTGCCTGTGTGTGTGCGGAAAGTGTCGAGTGACGGCGGTCGGCCGTTACCGGGAAAAGGGGAGGTCGTCATGACGGAAATCAAGGGAACCGGCGGAGACAGCGGCGACGTGGCGCGGCCGCAGCTCGACGAGGACCTGTCGGAGGTGTCGGACTTCCTGCGGGCGGTCGGCAAGCAGATCAAGCTGCTGCGCGAGCGGGCGGGGCTGACGCAGAAGGAGTTCGCCAAGCAGGTCGGCTACACCGAGAGCCTGATCGGCGCGGTCGAGCAGGGGAAGCGGACCCCGCAGCGGGAGCTGCTGGAGGCGGCGGAGCGGATCCTGGACGCGGGTGGGCTGCTGCTCGTCATCGCGGACGACATCGAGCAGGCGAAGGCCAAGGCCCGTGTGCGGCACCCCGAGTGGTTCCGCGGCTACGCGGGGCTGGAGGGGATCGCCGAGGAGCTCCACTGTGTCAGCCTGTACGGTGTCCCGGGACTCCTGCAGACCGAGGACCACGCGCGTGCTGTCTTCTCCATGCGTCAGCCGATCCTCCCTGAGGAGGTCATCGAGACGCGAGTTGCGGCCCGCATGGCGCGGCAGGAGATCCTGACGAAGTGGCCCCGCGCGGTGTTCAGCTGGGTGATCGACGAGAGCGTGCTCCGTCGACCGTTGGGTGGCTGGGGCGTTCACGAGGCACAGCTGCGTCACCTGCTGAAGATTGGGAGCACCCGAGGCATGGTGATTCAGGTGCTCGCGTCGGACCGCACAGAGCACGCCGGTGTGGATGGCCCGTTCATCCTGATCACCCCGAAGAACCGCCCGCAGATGGCCTATATCGAGGTGCAGACAAGCAGTAGGCTGATCACGGATCAGGAGGAAGTTCGTATCATGAACGCGCGGTACGGCACCCTCAGGGCCCAGGCGTGCACTCCGCAGGAGTCCCTGTCGTTGATCGAGAAGATTCTGGGAGAGCGATGAGCAGCGATCTGGTGTGGTTCAAGAGCAGCTACAGCGGCGCCGAAGGCGGCGAGTGCGTCGAGGTCGCGGAGGCGACGTCGGCTGTGCTCGTCCGTGACTCCAAGGACAAGTCGGGTCCCCACCTCACCTTCTCGCCGGCGGCCTGGGAGGCCTTCGTCGAGTTTGCGCAGTCGGTCTGACGCCCAGTCTCCCCGCTCGGCACCTGGCGG
>NZ_BAAAKJ010000132.1:35408-38319 GCF_039527695.1 Kitasatospora putterlickiae | reverse complement strand
CTCTGTCTGTGTGGGTGCCGGTTCCTCGCTGTGGGGGCCGTGGGATGGCTTCCCAGGAACCCGCTCCGTATCCTGAACGGGCGTCACAGCACCCTTACTTCAGGGAGAGCCATGAGCAGCGAACTGGTGTGGTTCAAGAGCACCTACAGCGGTAACGCAAGCGGCTCTTGCGTCGAGATCGCCTGGCGCAAGAGCAGCCACAGTGGGCCGGATGGCGGGGAGTGCGTCGAGGTCGCGGAGACGACGTCCGCCGTGCTTGTCCGCGACTCCAAGGACAAGTCCGGCCCCCACCTCACCTTCACCCCGGCCGCCTGGCAGTCCTTCCTCGAATTCGCCTACTCCGTCTGACGAATCCCCCCTGCACCTGCGATTCCAGGGAGAGCCATGAGCAGCGATTTGGTGTGGTTCAAGAGCAGCCACAGCGATGGCAATCAATTCGCCTGTGTTGAGATCGCCTGGCGCAAGAGCAGCCACAGCCTCAACGACAACGCATGCTGCGTCGAGGTGGCCGAGACGACGTCCGCCGTCCTCGTCCGCGACTCCAAGGACAAGTCCGGCCCCCACCTCACCTTCACCCCGGCCGCCTGGCACTCCTTCCTCCAATTCGCCCAGTCCGTCTGACCCCTCTCCCCGCAGGCGGCAAGCGACCAGCAGAACGATCAAGGAGGCGCGCCCCCAGAGGCGCGCCTCCTCGCTGCTGTAGCCTCGCAGCCGCCCAGTGGCGAGGCGCGGGGGCGGACGTAGGAAGTCGGCGGGGCCGACATCCCGCTCCGCGCTCCGGTGTGCCTCCGCCCTTTCCTGTAGTGGAAAGCCGATGCCCTTGCCCACCGGCGGGGCGAGCCTGAAGTATCGACCTCGACAACGGAACGAGGAGGGCCAGTGGCTCTGCGCAAACTGTCCAGTGACTTGAACTGCAAGAACGGCACCTGCCCGACACTGTGGGGAACGGACGACGAGACCACCCTTCTCGTACAGGGCTACGTGGTCACCGACCCCGAACAACTGGCACAGATCGGCCTGCCCGAAGGTGAGGCCGTCGTCCGTGTGCCTGTGGACATGCTGGAGGACTACTTCCGTGCTCGACGGAACTGAATTCGGCCGACTCTTCGAGACCTTCCAGCGAACCGCGTTCCGGCTGGAGACGCTGGACCTCTACGACATCGAGGAGGAGCGGGAGGAGTTCGAGGCCTTCCTCGCCGGCGCTCCCATGCCGCCCGAGTGGACAGACAACCCATGGGTCCGGTCCATGACCGACCACGGCAAGACGGTGGCCCGTGTCCACGTCCTCACCTCGCCGCTGACCGACTACCTGCGGTACGAGCTCGCCGCCTATCCCGGCAACATCACAGCTGGCGAGACCATCGGAATCATCGACCGTGCCTACCAGCGGGTGGTGGGGCTCCCGGACCATGATTTCTGGCTGTTCGACGACACCGACGTCTACCGCATGCACTACGCGACGGACGGAAAGTTCATCGGAGCCGAGAAGCTCCCCGCAGAGGCCACCCCCGAGTACCTCCGCTACCGAGAGATCGCCGAGTCCCACGCCGTACCTTTTGACAAGTACTGGCAGCGGCTTCAGTCTTGAGTGCTGTTGCTGAAGACATCGGAAAGGCCCTGCGAGCCCTGCGTAATGCCTCCGGACTGACCGGGGAAACCGTGGCTCGTAGGGCTTCCATGTCTCCGGGTAAGCTCAGCAAGATCGAACACGGCAAGGTGCTCGCGAGCGTCGTGGACGTCGATCTCATCCTCACGGCGCTCGGCATTTCGCAGGAGGCAAAGGAACACTTCCTGGAGCAGGCTCGCGTTGCCGCTACGGAAGAGACCGCCTGGCGGCTCATCCATCGCGCCGGCTTCTGGAAGCACCAGCGGGCAATTCAGGCCATCGAGGAGCGGACCGGTGAACTCCGATTGTTCCAAGGGCAGTTGAGTCCCGGGCTGCTTCAGACATCGAAATACATCTCGGCGGTCTTCGATCTTCTGCCCGAGTTGTCCGAGGAGGCCCGGGCCAGAGCCATCGCCGCGCGATTGGCCCGACAGCAGGCGCTCTACGACTGCGGCCGTTCCTTCCACTTCCTCATCTGCGAGCATGTGCTTCAGTGGAGGATCTGTGACTCGGTGATCACGGCGGTGCAGTTGGACCGGCTTGTCTCGCTCTCCAGGCTGCCCAATGTGGTTCTGGGCCTGCTTCCTCAGCGCGTCCGGATGCCTGACTTTCCGATGACCTGCTTCAGCCTGCATGACAATCGGCTGGCCATCGTCGAAACGTTTCATTCTGAGATCACCACCCGGGAGCCGAAGGATCTCAAGATCTATCTGGAGACCTTCGACCGATTCGCTGCCGTCGCGGTTTACGGCGATGAGATGCGAGCCGCAGTCGAAGAGATCCGGGACGAGTTCTTGCGGCAACGGGAAAGCTCCTGACCTTCCGTCGGGTTTGGCCCTACCTTGAATCCCGCTCACCCCGTGCGGTGAGCAGAAGGTGAGGGACATCCATGTCCACCGCGACATTGCCGGTGCTGGACGAAGTAGGTGGGTCCGCCGGGCCGTTCGCGTTTCGCTTCCTGAGTGCGGTCACGGGGAGCGGGGGCGTCCTGGCCTCCGAGCTGGTGTACGACGAGGAGACGCAGACGTGCAGCTATGCGGGCATGCCGCCCGGCGTCTACATGACCAGCAACCCGCCGAAGACGTACGGGCCGACGGAGCCGTCAGGGCAGTTGGACGCGCCTGACGACCCCGGAAGCAGCAACGATTGACATGCCCGAATCCGGCACGGTCCTCGTCATCACCGGGGCGTTCGATCCGACCGCCGATCTGGTGATCGAGGAGCTCAACCGGCGTGCGGTGCCGGTCTTCCGGACGGACACGGCGTGGTTCCCGTCGAGGCTCGCCGTGGCGGCGAGCCTCGGCG
>NZ_BAAAKJ010000132.1:29485-35330 GCF_039527695.1 Kitasatospora putterlickiae | reverse complement strand
CTGCCGCCACCGGGCCGGGCGGCGGAGGCGGAGTCCAAGCCGCTCCAGCTCCGGGTGGCGGCCGAGTGCGGGCTGCGGGTTCCGCGGACGCTGATCACCAACCGGCCGGAGGCCGCACGGGAGTTCGCGAACCGGATCGGTGGTCCCGTCGTCTACAAGCCGTTCACGCCGATCCGGGGGACGGTCGGCGGCGAGTCGGTGGCGGTCTACGCGAGCGTGCTCCGACCGGAGGACATCGGGCACCCTTCCATCGCCGCCACGGCGCACCTGTTCCAGGAGTGGGTGCCCAAGGCGTACGAGGTTCGGCTCACGGCGGTGGGCGGGCGGCTGTTCGCGGCGGAGATCCACGCGGAGTCGGATGCCGCGAGGACGGACTGGCGCAGTGACTACGACAGCCTCCGCTACCGCGTGTGCGAGCCTCCGGCCGAGGTGGCCGTCGGCGTTCACCACGTGCTGGCGCGACTCGGCCTGCCCTACGGGGCGTTCGACTTCGTCGTGACGCCGTCCGGGAACTGGGTGTTCCTGGAGGTCAACCCCAACGGGCAGTACGGATTCGTCGAACAGGCGACGGGGCTGCCCATCACCGCCGCCATCTGTGACTACCTGGAAGAGGACGAGAGATGACCACGGAACTCGAAGCGAGGATCCGGCTGGCGCGGGACATCGAGCGGGGAGCGTCCGTACTGTCCTCGCGGGTGGTAGAGGCCTTCCTGAACGTGCCGAGGCATCCGTTCGTGCCGGTGTTCTACCGGTCCGAGGACGGGGTGCACCGGCCCTGGCGGAGTGACGACGAGGCGTGGCTGTGGGCCGTGTACGCGGACGAGGCGCTGGTCACCGAGGTGGACGGGGTGCACGCCGAGGACGTGCCGGGTGCCGGGGTGGCCGCGGTGGGCGGGATGGCGACGTCGTCGTCCACGGCGCCCGGGCTGATGGCGGAGATGCTGGACGCGCTCGATGTCCGGCCCGGGGACCGGGTGTTGGAGATCGGTACCGGAAGCGGGTACAACGCAGCGCTGCTCCTCCACCTCGCCGGCGCCGGGAACGTGACCACGGTCGACCGCACCGCGCGCCTGGTGGACGCGGCGCGCGCACGGCTCGGCGCCGCCGTCACCGTCGTGCGCGCGGACGGCGCGGTCGGCTGCCCGGGCGGCGGGCCGTTCGACCGGATCATCGCGACCTGTTCCGTCCGCCGCCTCCCACCGGCCTGGCTGGACCAGTGCGTGACCAGCGGGCTGATCGTCGCGCCGATCGGCAACGCCCTCGGCGGCGGTGCGGTCGCCTGCCTCACCAAGCTGCCCGACGGCGGCGCGGCGGGCCGGTTCCTGCACCGGCCCGCCGCGTTCATGCCCCTGCGGGTGGACGGGAGCGCGGCGGCGATCTGCGACGTTCCCGCCACCGGCCGGCGGCGGACGAGCGTCGTCGGCGCCCGCGTGCTGGACGACCACGGCTTCTCCTTCTGGGCGGGCCTGCGACTGCCTCCGTCCGCCGTCAGGGTCGGTGGTGGCACACTCCACGACCCGGCGGACGGTTCCACCGCCCAGGTCGAGGACCACCCCGGCCGCCCGTCCACCGTGACCACCAGCGGGCCGCGCGACCTCTGGAAGATCGTCGAGTCCGCCTACAGCACCTGGCGTCACCACCACCGCCCCCGCCGCGAGTGGCTCACCCTCACCGTCACCCCGGCAGGCTCCCAACTGGTCACCTACACCACCCCGGGCGGCGAGACGACGTCCTGCACCCTCTGACAGCTCCCGTCGTTCGAGGCCGTGCCTCGCGAACAGCTACACAGTGGCGAGGACCCGGGCTCGCGAGGTCTCATCGGCGATGGCCTCGATGGCCGTGGCGACGTAGGCACGTGTCGAGCCGCGCCCGATCGGATGTCTCCAACGTGGTGCCCTTCCTACGTGATGCCCGGCCCGTTGCGCGAGCCGATCGACGGAATCCCGACAGTCGAGAGGTTACGGAGCGAGACGTGCGCCCAGCCACGAAGTTCCACCGGATTCCACGCCGATTGCAGGGATCACCCGAGTAGTGCGGCGGCGGATGTGATCAGTTCACGCGCGGCCGCGCCGTAGAGGGTCAGCTCTGCCAGCTCGCTGAACGTTTTCGGCGTACATCGTGATCTCGCTCGGCTGGGTGATGGTCAGGTAGCCGGAGATCACCGGATGTAGTCGGTCACCGGCTCGGAGACCACACGCAGACGGCGCATGCCCACCCCCCGACTGGTCGCCTCGACCACCACGTCGAGCCAGGACCGCCACCACTACTCACGGTCGGCGGGGTCCAGCCGCTTGCCCTCCTGCCAGGCGATGAACTCGGGATCGTCCAGCATGTAGCTGTCCCGCATCTCCAGATGCACCGCCGAGCGCTGTGCCTTGGCCAACTGCTCACGAACCGCCGTTGCCACCGCTGTTGCCCTCGCTGTCCGGTCGGGGGATGAACTGGATCATGTTGGCGGGCAGGCGGATCACGGTCTCGTGATCCGGCACATCTGTGGAGTGGCCGGGGACGGACCCGACTTCCTGCGCCTCCCGAACCGTAAGAATTCTGGTGCGGTGCCGCAGGGCGCTCGGACCCGTCTGAGGAATCCCGGCGCATCCGGCATGCCTATCCCGCACTCGCCCGGTAGCGATGTGCGGAGCGGGCCGACCCGGCTCGGAGTAGGAAGTCGACCAGGCCGACTTCCTACTCCGGCTCGCCGTGGCGGCGAGCCTCGGCGGCCTGCTGCCGGCTCCACGAACTTTGCGGCTTTGGGTGAATATCCGAGAATCAGCGTCCGCTGTGGACCGATCCCACCGGCATCCTGAACACCGGCCTGACCAACAGTGAGGGGAGCGGCCGTGGGTCGACGACTGCGGTACATCGGAAGCAATTCGGGGAACAACGGATGCCCGACGCTCTACGAGGACATCGAGACCGGAGAGGTGCTGGTGCAGGGCGACGCGATCACCGATTCCGACGAAGTGGCCCAGCTTCGCAACGTCAAGCCCGGCGAAGCGTTCGTGGTCGTGCCCCGCGCTCTGCTCGCTGATTTCGCTCCGCGAGACGTGGACCGGGATCCCGTGCTGATTGACTTCGACGAGTTTGACAGCATGTTCGAGAACTTCGAGCACACGGCCTTCCGGCTGGAGACTCGCCGCAGGTACCGGTCCGATGAGCTGACCGACACCTACCGTCGGTTTGCTGCCGGGCAGGCGGCCGGATGGGACCTGGACGACCCGTGGTGCTGTTCACGCCGCGAGCAGGTGGCCCTCGGCAAGCGGTTCGAGCGGGTGAGGATCATGGACAGCCCTCCCACCCCGGGACAGCGGTACCTGCTCGACAACGCGGAGCGGAACAGCGCCGTCGGCGAGGACATCCGGTACCTCTGGCGCGCCGACGCCGATCGCCTCGGCCTTCCGGAGGAGGATGCCTGGCTGTTCGACTCGCGCGTGATCGCTCTGTTGCACTTCGACTCCGACGACGATCTGACCGGGGTGGAGCTGATCACCGACCCGGTTCAGGTGGCCCGCGCCTGCCAGGTTCGGGACGCTGCCCAGCACTTCGCCACGCCGTATCGGGAGTTCATCGCTGAGGTACCGTCCGGCGTGTGAGCACGGACTTCCAACAAGCGCGAATCGCCCTCGGTCTGCGGCTCCGCGAGCTGCGCGCCGAGGGAGGCCTCACGGGCAGACAGCTGGCCGATCGCCTGGGCTGGGCCCAGTCCAAGGTCAGCAAGCTGGAGACCGGCCGGCAGACCGCCACCCACGACGACCTCAAGGCTTGGTCAACGGGTGTCGGTCAGCCTGGCGCGGCGTCCGAACTGACGGCCAGATTGCGGTCGTTCGAGTCGCAGTCCCGGTCGTGGCGACGGCAGCTCGCGGCCGGTCACCGACCGGTGCAGGACAGGCTGACGATCGAGTACGAGCGGTCGACGGTCATACGCGCCTGGGAGGGCTCAATGATCGTTGGCATGCTCCAGACGGCCGACTACGCCCGGCACGTGTTCAACGCGGCCGCCGATCTCCATCAGTCGCCGCGTGACGTCGAGGAGGCGGTGCGAGCCCGTGTCCGACGGCAGGAAAGCCTCTACCGGCCGGGCAAGCACTACCGCATCGTCATGTGGGAGGCCGCGCTTCACGCCCGGCTCTGCCCACCTGCGGTCATGGCCGCCCAGCTCGACCGGCTCAGCGGTGTGATCGGCCTTGACACCCTCACCCTGGGCATCGTGCCGTTCGAGGCCCGGCTCGCTCTGCCGCCCGCCAACGGGTTCTGGATATACGACGAGCGGCTCGTCATTGTTGAGGACTGGCACGCGGAACTGTGGCTGGACCAGGCGGAGGACGTGGCCCTGTACTCGCGGGTCTGGGAAACGATGGCCGACGCGGCCGTGTTCGGCCCGGATGCCCACAAGGTTCTGGTGCGGTGCCGCAGGGCACTCGGAGCCGTCTGAGGAATCCTCGCGCATACGGACCGCAAACCCTGGAATCTTCGAGAATCAGGGGCCCGCCGGCGGCTCTCGCACACCTAACGTACGGGCCGAGAGCTTCGACCCGCGCGATACGGAGGTACCAGGATGAGTAAGCACGGAGGCGGCACCGGAGCCGGTGACGGCGGCAAGCAGCAGGACGACAGCAACAAGGGCTCCGGACACGGCGGCGGCGGTTCGGACGAGGGTGGCAACACCTCGGACGGCCAGAACCCGGCGGGCGGCAAGTGACCGGCGGGACGCACAAGGAGGCGGGCCCCCAGGGGCTCGCCTCCGCGCTGGTGGCCGAGGGCGCGCTGTCCTCGGACTGGCTTCCGTCGTTCGAGGCCGTACCCCGCGAGCTGTTCGTCCCGGACCGGATCTGGCCGGGCATCGCGAACGGCACCCGGCAGAACCCCGCCGTCCACCGCTCGACGGACCCCGAGGCGTGGCGGAACGCGGTCTACTCCGACATTCCGCTGACCACGCAGTGGGACGACGGCCGGCACGAGGGTGACGGGCTCGGCACGACCCCGACGTCCTCCAACTCGATGCCGACCATGGTGTTCTCCATGCTCCGGGACCTGGACGTCCGTCCGGGGAACAGGGTGCTGGAGATCGGCACGGGCACGGGCTGGAACGCGGGGCTCCTGGCCCACCGCCTGGGCGACCTCAACGTGGTGTCCGTCGAATACGACGCCGACGTCGCGCGGGGTGCCCGGAAGAACCTGGACAGCGCCGGACTGGCGCCCACCGTGGTCGAGGGTGACGGCCGGGACGGGTGGGCCGCGGGCGGCCCGTACGACCGCGTCATCGCCACCTGCTCCCTGCTGTCGATCCCGCCGGCGTGGCTGGAGCAGTCGGCCCCGGGCGCGGTGATCGTCGCTCCGTTCGGCACCGAGTACGGCGGCGAGCAGATCGTCCGGCTCACCGTGAGCGAGGACGGCACCCGGGCGGTCGGCACCTTCACGGGCGGGTCCGCGTTCATGCGACTCCGCCAACAGCGCACCCGGAGGCCGCTGTTCGCCGAGTACCTGCACGGCGTCCCGTGGCCGGCGGACGGTGTGCGGAGCGCGACCACGCTCTCCCCCCGGGACACGGGGGAGTGGTTCCAGCAGTTCGTCATCGGCCTCGGCGTGCCCGGAGCCTTCTGGCGCGCGGAGCGCTACGACGACGGCGCGTACACCCTGTGGATCTACAGCCGGGACAAGCGCTCGTGGGCCTCCGCCGACTACGAGCGGGACCGCACCGAGTACGAGGTCTACCAGTCCGGTCCCCGCAGGCTCTGGACCGAGGTCGAGGCCGCCCACCGCTGGTGGGCCGACCAGGGCCGCCCCGGCCATGAACGCTTCGGCCTCACGGTCACCCCTGATGGGCACGCGGCCTGGCTGGACTCAC
>NZ_BAAAKJ010000132.1:25262-29417 GCF_039527695.1 Kitasatospora putterlickiae | reverse complement strand
AGCGTCGTTCACTCGACCTGTCCGCTGTTCGCTCGGTCTACTACCGCCGGCCCACACCGAGTGACTTCCCGCCCGAACTTGCCCCGGCGGCACGGGCGGTGGCTGCCGCCGCCGTGCCGGGCGAACCTTCAGGTGTCCTCCGGCTCTCTCCGCCGCAGCAGCTCCACCGTGCCCAGGGTGAGGAGCAGGGCGACGGGAACGGCCAGGACGGCCTGGGCGGTCGCGGCGATCGGGAGGCGCAGGTGGAGCAGACCGACGCCCGTTCCGGCGAGGAGGAGGGCGAGCCCGCCAGCCAGGCGGCGACCCCGCGAGGCGGCATCGGCCCGCGCTCGCCCCGGAGCACCTCCCAGCCGCCCCGGAAGAACCACACCAGGGCGGCCACCCCCTCACCCGCCACGAGCGGGAACGTCAGCACCAGGTCGGGCAACCACGTCGGCACCCGGGCATGAGTGCGCGGGCTCATCCCGGCAGGGCCTTGAGCTGCGAGTACGGGGATTCGGGTGCGGGGCCGGGGGCTTGCCGTCACACTTGGAGGCGTCGGCGGAACGGGAACGGATGGGGTGAAGGCGATGCCGCTGGAGGGCGAGTACGACCCGAGTCCGGCGCAGTGGATCCGCGAGCAGGTCGAGCTGTACGAGAGCTCGGGCGGCACGCAGGGCACCACGCTCCTGGACACGGGTCTGCCGGTCGTCATCGTCACGATGCGCGGCGCGAAGAGCGGCCGGATCCGCAAGATCCCGCTGATGCGGGTGGAGCACGAGGGACGGTACGCGGCGGTGGCCTCGAAGGGCGGCTTCCCGAGCCACCCGGAGTGGTACTTCAACCTCAAGGCCAACCCTCAGGTCGATCTCCAGGACGGCCCCGAGCGCTCCGGCATGACGGCCCGTGAGGTCTCCGGGGAGGAGCGGGACGAGTGGTGGCGGCGCGCGGTCGCCGCGTTCCCGCCGTACGCCGAGTACCAGGAGAAGGCCCCCCACCGCGTGATCCCGGTCTTCGTCCTCGAACCCGAGCACTGAGCCGCCTGGCCCGTACGCCGTACGGCTACGGTCAGCGTGCGAACGATGACGCTCCTTCCTATGGTGGTGATGTCTGTGCGCCTCTCCGCGCCTCACCTCTAGGAGGCAGCCGCCATGCGGTCCTGGTCCTCGAACGCACCCGACCTCCCGCCCACGACGGCGGTCCGGGGCCGTCTCGTGTGGTTCCGCGACGACCCGTTCCTGACGTCCAGTGACAACGCGCTGGTGTACGTGGACGACGGGCTCCTGATCTGCCGAGACGGGGAGATCGTCGCCGCCGGGGACTACGGCCAACTGGTCGCCACCCTCCCGCCGGGCGTGACCGTGGTGTCCTACCGTGACAAGGTCATCCTGCCGGGGCTCGTCGGCTCGCACGCGCACTACGTCCAGATGCGGATCATCGCCTCCTACGGCGAGCAGTTGCCCGAATGGCTCCAGGACTACGTCTACCCGGAGGAGAGCCGCTTCGTCGACCCCGCCTACGCCCGGCCGATCGCCGCCCTGTTCTGCGACGAGCTGCTGCGCAGCGGGACGACGACGGCCATGGTCTACTGCGCCCCCTCCCCGGAGTCGGTCGACGCGCTCTTCGAGGAGAGCGTGGGCCGGGGCATGCGGCTCGTCGCGGGCAAGGTGCTGATGGACCGCAACGCCCCGCCCGCCATGCTGGACTCCTCCCCCGAGCAGGCGTACGAGGACTCCGCGAACCTGATCAAGCGGTGGCACGGCGTCGGCCGCAGCGTCTACGCGGTCACGCCCCGCTTCGCCTACACCTGTACGTCCCGGATGCTGAGCGCGGCCGGCGAGCTGTGGCGGGACCACCCCGGCACCCTCCTGCAGACCCATGTGTCGGAGAACGTCCGGGAGATCCAGCAGGTCGCCGAGCTGTTCCCGCGCCCGCCGTACCGCGACTACATCGACGTCTACGAGCAGCACGGACTGCTCGGGCCCGGCGCGGTCTTCGCCCACGCCGTGCACCTCAGCAAGCGGGAGTGGCGGCGGCTGCACGAGACCGGCAGCGGGGTGTCGCACTGCCCGACCTCGAACCTGTTCCTCGGTTCCGGTCTCTTCCGCATGAAGCGGGCCGTCAAATCGGGCCGGCGGGTCCCCGTCGGCCTGGGCTCCGACGTCGCCGGGGGCACCAGCCTCTCCCTGCTGCAGACCGCGAGCGAGGCGTACAAGGTCGGTGCGCTGCGCGGCTTTCCGATGGACGGGGTCAAGCTGTTCTACCTGGCGACGGTGGGCTCGGCGACGGCGATGCGCCTGGACCACCTGATCGGATCACTGGAACCGGGCCACGAGGCCGACTTCATCGTGCTGGACCCCGCCGCGACCCCGCAGCTGGACGCGCGCACCAGCGGCGCCGACACCGTCGACGACCTGCTGTTCTCCCTCGCGGTCATGGGCGACGACCGCACCGTCCTGGCCACGTACATCGCCGGGCGCCTCGCACACCACCGGGATGCCCGACCGACCTGAAGGGAGTGGACCCATGAGCTCCACGAGTTCCACGAGTGCCACGAGTTCCACGTCCAGGAGGCTGGAGTGCGCCTCCTACGACAGCCTCACCGACAAGTGGACGCCGGTCCCCGGGATCCCCGGTGCCGAATCGGGCTTCGCGCCCGCCGTCGAGGCGTACAAGAGCCGGCTGTACTGCCTCCACCAGGACCTGGCGGACGACGGCGCCGGCACGCTGTGGTGGAGCAGCAGCGGGGAGGAGCCCATCGCGTGGAGCGAGAACGAGGCCGTCCTCGACGCGGACGGGCGCCTGGTGCCCTGCGCGGGCCCGCCCGCGGTGACGCACGCCAACGACTTCCTGTACTGCGTCAACCACCGGAGCGGCAAGGACAACTACCTCTGGTGGTCGCGCTACAACATGGAGGGCGAGGAGATCGGTTGGCGCAACTGGCAGCCGGTGGAGGACAAGGAGCACACCATCGTCCGCTCGGCGAACCCGGCCGCGCTCGCCGTCTACGACGGGCTCGTCTACTGCGTGCACGACGACGAGGACGGCAGGCTCAGGTGGATCACCTATGACACCCATGCCAGGGCCTGGGGCGAGGACAGCCCGATCCCCGGAGACATCCCCTCCCGGCGGGTGCTCGCCGTCGAACGGTACAAGGACCTGCTGTACTGCGTGCACGACGGTGAGGACGACGGCCTGTACTGGCTCACGTATGACAGCGGCACGGGGGAGTGGAGCGAGGACCGCCCGGTCCGGTACTTCAACCGCGAACCGGTCCGGGGTGCCCGGACGCTCAGGCTCTCCCGGCACAACGACTTCCTCTACTTCAGCTACTACCGGGGCCCGGACGACGGAACCGGCAAGCTCCACTGGCTCAGGTTCAACAGCGACTACACGAACCCCTGGAGCTCGGAGCGGGCCGGTCCCTCCGGCCACGCCTACCCGGGGCTGGACACCGCGCCCTACTTCGGCCTCCTCTACCAGGTGTACCGGGCCTGAGTTCCGGAGGTCCCGCGCCGTCGGGGTGCACCCGTCGCCGGGCAGGCCGCCGCACCCTCCGAAGGCCGAGGGCCCATCGGTCGCCGGGCGTAGGTCCGGCGGCTCATGCGACCGCCGAGCCCGCCGCATACGGTCGGTACTCATGCACACCACGGAGACCACCCGCCGTCCGACGGCGGAGCGCAAGCGCGACACCCTCAAACGGCTCGCCACGGAGCGGGACATCTGGGTCTCGACCGCCCACCCCGAGCACGGGCCGCACCAGGTGCCGCTGTGGTTCCGGTGGGACGGGCGGGCCGTGTGGATGTGCACCGGCGCCACCTCCGTCACCGCGCGCAACGCGCGCGAGGAGCCGCGCGTGCGCCTGGCCCTGCCCGACACCCATGACGTGGTGCTCCTCCAGGGCGAGGCGGAGTGCTTCCCCGACCAGGACGTGCCCGCCGACGCCGCCGAGGCGTACACCGCCAGGTTCCGCTGGGACCCGCGCACCGAGGAGGGCTCGTTCCTCTACCTCCGCGTGACGCCGACGGCCGTCCGCGCCTGGCGCGGCGAACCCGAACTGCGCGGCCGCCTCCTCATGCGCGACGGCGCCTGGCTCGCCTAGCCGCCGGCCCGCGCGGCCTGCGCCTGGCGGCCGAGTACGGCCAGGGCTGGGTGACCTACGGCGACCCGAAGGCC
>NZ_BAAAKJ010000132.1:6913-25208 GCF_039527695.1 Kitasatospora putterlickiae | reverse complement strand
CGGACCGGTGGGGGCTGTCCTGGTAGCTCTACCGCCATGTCCCATCACCTCAGCGGACCGAACCTCCGCTCACCGCGCGGCGACGCCCGGCTCGACCTCACCGACCTGTTCGCCTTCCCGGCCGCCGGGGCCCCGGGCCGCACCGTCCTCATCATGAACGTGAACCCGTACGCCCCCACCGGCGGCGCGGAGTTCCACCCGGACGCCGTCTACCGCCTCAACATCGACAACGACGGCGACGACCGCGCCGACGTCGCCTACTCGTTCACCTTCTCCGCCCCCGCCGCCGGGTCCCAGACCGTCACCGTCCGCCGCGCGACCGGCGAGGCGGCGCAGCGGCACGAGGCGCTGGGCGACGTCGTCTTCGCCGACGTGCCGGTGGCCTTCGGCGACGCGCCGCACGTCGTCTCCTCGCCCTACGGCGGCTACCGGATCTCGGCCGGCCTGCGCAGCGACCCGTTCTTCGCCGACCTCGAAGGGATCGTCAACGACTTCACCTGGACCGGCAAGGACGCGATGGCGGACGCCAACGTCTTCGGCATCGTGCTCGAAGTGCCGGACGCCGACCTCGGCCCGGAGCCGGTGATCGGCGTGTGGGCGCGGGTCGGCCTCCACCAGGACGGGCAGCTGCTCTCCGTCGACCGGGGCGCCCACCCGTCCCTCACCGCCTACTTCAACGCGGAGGAGGTCAAGGACGCGTACAACACGGGGGAGCCGGCCGACGACTGGGAGAAGTACCGCGAGCCGTGGACGGCCGTGCTCCAGCACACCGGCGACTACACCACCGACGCCGCCACCGAGACGCTGAAGCTCGTCCTCCCCGACATCCTCCGCTACGACCGCTCCCGCCCGGCCGGCTACCCCAACGGCCGCACGCTCACCGACGACGTGACCTCCGCGCGGCTGACGATGGTCTCCGGTGGCAAGGTCACCAGCGACCACATCCCGCCGCACACCGACCTGCTCCCCGCCTTCCCGTACCTCGGGCACCCCCACCCCTACCCGCCGGCGGGGTAGCCGGGGCCGTCAGGGCAGGAGGCACTGGGACTGCGGGTCGTAGCAGTTGAGGCCCATCGACGAGGCCACCCCCGCCGCGTACACGGCGGCCTCCTGCGCCATGCTCCACCGCATCGCGAAGTGGATCACCGGTCCGCTCGCCTCCCCGATCAGCGGGCCGGTCGACCAGGGCGAGGTGTCGTCCTCGTCCTCGGTCAGGTCGGGCCACCGCTCCAGGAGCGCGGCGACGTAGGCCGCGATGCGCTCGGTCGGCGGGACCTCCGGCCCGTCCGCGTCGATGTACCGCTCGTACAGTTCGTCGAAACACAGGGCCGCGGCCGCGTCGTCCGCCGGCCGTTCGCCTTCCCACACCGCAAGATCGAAGCTCATGGACGCAGCCTGCCACCCGGCACTGACAACCGCCCCGCACTGACAACCGCCCGGCACCGCCGGCCGAACCCGCGCCGGACCTCCGGCGCGGGCGGGGTGTCGTCAGCGGGACAGCGGACGGCGTTCGCCGTAGCGGGCCTCGAACTCGGCGTCGGAGAGGGCGTTGAGTTCCTTGCCGGTGATGCGGCCGGCCATCATGTCGGCGAGGAAGACCGGCATCGGGGTGGCGCGCATCGCGTCGGTCATGGGGCCGGGGACGAAGCGCACCTCGGTGTCGACGCGGCCGTCGGGGTGGAGCCGGTAGGTGCGGTAGCCGGGGCCGTCCAGGACGCGTTCGCGCGGGTTGATGCTCATGTAGGAGGACGGGCAGACGTAGACCGGGCGGCCCTCGAACTCGCCGGAGAGATCGCCGTGCAGGTGGCCCGCGCCGATCGCCCGGATCTTGGGGAAGTCCCGGACCAGGAGCGCGAGCGCGCTGTCGCCCTGGGCGTCCGGGGCGGTCTCGGGCAGCGGCGGCTGGTGGAGCCAGAGGAACACGTGGTCCGCCCGGGTGGCGGTCAGGATCGCGCGGGCGCGCTGCTCCTCGACCGGGGTGAGGCCCGGCTGGGCGGCGGCGTGGACGCGGTCGTCGCGGTCGCGGTAGGTGCCGTCGGCCGCGGCCTCGCGCCCGTTGGCGTTGGTGTCCAGGAGCAGCATCAGCCAGTTGCCGACCTGGACGGCGGGTTCGAGGTGCACGGTGGGGCGGGGCAGGCAGGCCTGGAGCGGGTCCTGCCGGTCGTGGTTGCCGGCCAGGCAGTAGACGGGGGTGGGCAGCGCTCCGAGGATCTCGCCGAGCCGCTCGTACGCGCCGGGTTCGCCGAGGTCCGCCAGGTCGCCGGTGGCGACCACCAGCGCGGCGTCCCCGACCCGGGCCGCCGCGTCGGCGAGCACCGCCGCGAGTCCCTCCTCGGGCTCGTGGGCGACGAAGGACCGGGTGCCGGGGGCGTCGCGGAGGTGCAGGTCGGAGATCTGGACGATGCCGATGGTGCTGTCGTGCTGCATGCGTGGCCCTCACTCTGCGGGTCCCGGCCACGGGTCCGCGGTCGGGCATCCCCGACGGTAGAAAAGTGGCACAACTGCCAAATGGCAGTTGTGTGAATTCCCGTCGACGCCTGGGCGAGGTTCTGCCGGGGCCCGGTCCGGCCGGAGGGGGCCGGTTCCATCTCGGTCATGGATCAATCAAATCCGAACAGGAATAAGCAAGTTCGAACCAAAAGAGGACGCTTCCGAAGGATCGTGTTGAGTGGGCGACCAAGGTGTGTAGGTTTTCGATCGGTTCAGGTGGCGCTGTGTGCGTCACCCGGCCATGGATGTTCTTTCATCGGCGCGCGGGTGCACCCTCGGCCCGCAGGACTGGAAGGAAATCTCATGTCTGAACTCGACCTCGGCGTCGCGACCGACTGGGTCGGCGAGGGTGACTCGCACGGCCGCGTGAAGCTGGTGGACAACCGGGTCTACCCGGGCACGCCCAAGAGGGACGTGCTCATCGGCTCGCCGGTGAGCATCGAGCTGTCGGTGAACACGAACCACTCCTCCAGCCAGGAGGCGGACAAGATCTACTTCACGACCCACCACGGCTCGACGAAGAAGATCATCGCCGTGCTCGACTCCGACGGGAACCTCCACATCGCCGGCCGCCTGATCACCGACCAGAAGGACCTGCGCTTCTGAGCGGCGGCACGGTGACGGCGACACGTTGACGGTGGGGGCGGCGGCGGGTTCGCCACCGCCCCCACCGGCCTTCACGCCGCTTCCCAGGGCACCTCGCTCATGAAGCCCGTGCCGAGCAGCCGCGTCAGGTTCCAGTAGTCGTCGTCACCCGCGTCCAGGCCGTCGACGATCAGCCGGGCGGGCGGGAACGGCCGGCCGGGCCGCAGCCGGGACAGCTCGATCAGCCGGGCGCGGGTGCCGGCGCCGTCCGTCCCGCCGTCGAGACCGGCCAGCGCGGCGCGCAGGGTGGGCTGGAAGGTGTCCTCGTCCTCCCACACCCCTTCGACCTCCTCCAGTTCGATCGTCACGAACCCGCCCGGCGCCCGCTCGACGGCCTGCCGCAGCAGGGCGGCGTGGCCGTCGAGCGGGCCCTCGGCGGCGAAGAGCCCGTTCAGCACCGGCAGCGCGGCGTCGAGTTGCGCGAGCGCCCGCTCCTTGGCCACCAGCGGCGCGGTGGCCTCCACCTCCCCGTCCTCGTCCTCGTCGAGGTCGTCCTCGTCGACCGTGAACACACCGGTCACCAGGTCCGCCGGCCGGAACATCGCGAGCCAGAGCAACGGAACGCAGGAGACGTCGTGGGCGACGACCCCGGTCTTCGGATCGAAGCCCGCCACCTGGCTCGACGGGTAGAGGGAGGCCGTGTCCACGGAACAGAGATACGCGTAGTTCGCCATCCAGGGAGGCTAGCGCTCCCCACCGACGGGGGAGGCGAGGAAGGCCAGCAGGTGGGTGTTGACCACGCCGGGGCGTTCCAGGTTGAGGCCGTGGCCGGCCCGTTCCACCACCTCGGCCCGCACGCCCGGGATCAGCGCGGTCACCCGGGCGAGGGCGGGACGCGGGCGGAGCAGGGCGCTGCGCCTGCCGAGGAGGACGAGGACGGGCAGCCGGACGGAGCGCAGTTCGTCGTCGCTGAACGGCCGGGCCGGGGGCCGGGTGGCGGGCTTGTAGGTGCGCATGGCCAGCATCATCGGCGCGATCATCTCCGGCGGGGAACTGAGCGCGGGGTTGGCGAGCAGCCGGCCGAGGGCGGGGCGCCAGCGGCGGGGGGCGAGCATGCCGAACAGGCCGCCGATCATGTGGGCGTAGAAGCGCGCCGGGACCTTCCCGATGCCGCCGGGGTCCAGCACCGCGACCGAGGCGAGGCGGGTGGGCGCGTGGACGGCCTGGTTGAGCGCCAGCCAGCCGCCGTAGGAGGCACCGACCAGGTGGACGCGGTCCAGGCCGAGGCCGGCGAGGACCTCGTCGAGCCAGGCGGCGTTCTCCTTCGACCCGGCCGCGACGACGCGCTGGACGCTGCGGCCGGGGTCGTCGAGGGTGTCGACGGCGTAGACCGGGTGGTGCTCGCCCAGTGCGGCGACCTGCGGGAACCAGTTGGACGCGTGCCCGGCGTGGCCGTGCAGCAGGACGACCGGCTCGCCGGTGCGCGGGCCGTAGCGGTGGACGTGGACCGTGCCGTAGGAGGTCTTGACGTCCAGTTCGTCACGCGGGTCGGGCCACAGCCTCATCGCGAGGTCGTACGCGGCGAGGAAGTTCTTCCGTGCCTCGTCGCTGGTGAAGTGTCCGACGGCTGTCCTGGTCATGGGTCCCCTCCCGGAGCGCGAAACGCAAAGCGGCAGCACTTGGTGGTATGTTTGTACCATAAAAGAATTCGCGGGGAAGCGAGGAGCCGGAACCCCATGCCCAAGCTGGTGGACCACGAGGAACGGCGGGCCCACATCGTCGACGCCCTGCTGCGCGCGGCGGCCCGGGACGGCCTGCACGCCGTCACCATGCGGTCGGTCGCGGTCGAGGCGGACGTCTCGGTGCGGCTCGTGCAGTACTACTTCGACACCAAGGAGCGGTTGCTGCTCGCGACCCTCGAACGCCTCGCCGTGCGGATGGGCGAGCGCGTGCGCGACCGGGTGCGGGCGGCCGGGGCCTCGACGGCGCCGCGCGACATCGTCGAGGCGGTGCTGCTCGAAGCCGTGCCGACGGACGAGGAGAGCCGCACCTTCCACCTCGTCTACACCGAGTACGCGGTGCTCTCCGTCACCGATCCGGCGCTCGGGGGTGGATCGTTCCTCGCCGGGCCCGCGGAGATGGAGGACCTGCTGATCGCCCAACTCGCCGCCGCCCAGCGGGCCGGGGACGCCGATCCGGGCCTGGACGCCCGCCAGGAGGCCGTCATCCTGCTCGCGGTCTCGGCCGGCCTTGGCCTCAGCGTCCTGCTGGGTCAGCGCGCGGCCGGGGACGCGGCGGCCGTGCTGCGGTACCACCTCGCCCGGATCTTCACCGGAGGCGTCAAGTCCGGTGCGGCGACGGTCCGTTGATCGGGTGAACGTCGAGGGAACGTCCGGCGGCCGGGTGGACGGGGCCGGGACGCTGGCGGCATGACCGAGACGACGACGCAGTCCTTCCGGCCGCCGCGCGGCGCCGCGATGACCAGGATGGCCCTGTCCGTCCTCACCGCGACGACGGTCGCGGCCGCCGTCACGGTGTCAGAGCGGGGGTACCGGGGGTTCACGGAGTGCGGGGCGTGGGGCCCCGCGGGCGACGTCAGGTCGTTCACCGTGCTCCTGCCGCCGCCCCCGGCACCCCCCGCCGTACCGGCGCCGGCTACAGGAGGCGGCGCAGCAGGCGCGACTTGCCCGCGGTGAACGGGGGGTAGGCCAGGCGCAGGGTGTCCGCGCGCAGCGGCTTGTCCAGGACGGCCTTGGTGTGGCTGAAGGTGTCCAGCGAGTGCCGGCCGTGGTAGCCGCCCGTACCGCTCCCGCCGACGCCGCCGAACGGCAGACCGGGCACCGCCAGATGGGCGGTGGGGACGCCGAAGTTCAGGGCGCCGGAGGAGGTTTCGGCGAGCAGCCGGGCCTTGGAGCGGGCCGAGCCGGTGAAGGCGTACAGGGCGAGCGGCTTGTCCCGGGCGGTGATGAAGGCGATCGCGGCGTCCAGGTCGGGGACGCGGACGATCGGCAGGATCGGGCCGAAGATCTCCTCGCGCATCACCGGCGCGTCCGGATCGACGTCGGCGAGGACGGTCGGGGCGAGGTAGCGGGTGGCGCGGTCGCGGTCGCCGCCGGTGACCAGGCGGCCCTCCCCGAGCAGGCCGGCGAGCCGGTCGAAGTGGCGCTCGTTGATGACGCGCCCGTAGTCGGGGCTGGCGGCCGGGTCGGTGCCGTACATCTCGCGGATGGCGGCGGTCAGGTGCGGTTCGAGCGCGGGCCCGGTGTCGCCGACGGCCAGCACGTAGTCCGGGGCGACGCAGGTCTGCCCGGCGTTCATGAACTTGCCCCAGACGATCCGGCGGGCCGCCGCCGCGAGGTCGGCGCCCGGCTCGACGACGACGGGGCTCTTGCCGCCCAGCTCCAGGGTGACCGGGGTGAGGTGGCGGGCGGCGGCGGTCATCACGATCCGGCCGACGGTGCCGTTGCCGGTGTAGAAGACGTGGTCGAAACGCTGCTCCAGCAGCGCCGTGGTCTGCGGCACCCCGCCCTCGACGACCGCCACGGCCCGCGGGTCCAGCGCGCGCGGCAGCCACTCGGCGAGCGCGGCCGAGGTCGCGGGGGCCAGTTCGCTGGGCTTGACGACGGCGGTGTTGCCGGCCGCGAGCGCGCCGACCAGCGGGGAGAGGGCCAGCTGCAGCGGGTAGTTCCACGGGCTGATGATCAGCACGGTGCCCAGCGGCTCGCGGACCGTGCGGGCGCGGGCCGGCTGGAGCGCGAGCGGCACCGGGACGCGGCGCGGGCGCAGCCAGCGGTCCAGGTGGCGCAGGGTGTGGTCGATCTCGTTGAGGGTGAAGCCGATCTCGGTGGTGTGGGCCTCGGTGGCGTTCTTGCCGAGGTCGGCCCAGAGTGCGGCGGCGAAGACGGCCTCCTGCTCGACGAGCAGGCGCCGCAGGGCGCGCAGCTGGGCCTTGCGCCAGGCGACGGGCCGGGTCCGGCCGGCGGCGAAGGCGCTGTTCAGGCGGGCGACGGTCGCGGCGGCGTCGGCGTCGAGGGCGGCGGCGACAGCGGCGGCGTCCGTGCTGAGGGTTTCGGCGGAGGCGCTCATGCCGCCGAGCCTATACGAAACGAAACGAAACGTTTTCGTTTCTCGTACGGATATGCTGGTGGGATGAGTGAGACCGTGGCGCGCCGGGGCCGGCCCCGGGACGCGAGCCGGGACCGGGCCCTGCTGGACGCGACGCTGGCCGTGCTGGCCGAGAACGGCTACGGCGGGCTGACCACCGCCGCCGTGGCGGCCCGGGCGGGCGTCTCCACCGCCACCCTCTACCGCCGCTGGTCCTCCAAGGAGGACCTGGTGATCGCCGCCGCCACCACCTACGCCGAGGACCTCACCGCCCGGCCCGACACCGGCACGCTCGAAGGCGACCTGCGGGCGCTGCTCCGCGACAAGGCCCTCGCCATGACCGGCGAGGGCGGCCGGCTGATGCGGGCCCTGATCGGCGAGGCCGCCCAGATCACCGCCCTGGCCGAGGCGCTCGCCTCGGCCTTCCTCGCACCGCTGCACGAGCGGGTGGCCGAGGCGGTGCGGCGCGCCGCCGAACGCGGCGAGATCCCGCCGCCCGAGGACGCCGACCTGCTCGGCGACGTGGTCATCGGCCCGGTCCTGAGCCGGTTCCTCCTCACCCCGAGGCTGCCCGACCAGGTGGACGCGCGGGCGCGGGAGGAGACGGCCGACCGTCTCCTCCCGTTCGTCCTGCGGGCGCTGGGGAGCCGCTGATCAGGCGGCCGGCAGCGGCTTGGCCATGACGATCTCGCGGCTCACGCCGTCCGGGAGGAGGTCGCCGGGCTCGCCGGTGTCGGTGTAGCCGGTGCGCCGGTAGAGGGCGATGGCGTGCGCGTTGTGCGGCATCACGGCGAGGCGCAGGGCGGGGAAGCCCCGGCCGGCGGCCCACGCCTCGATCCCGGCGATCAGCCGGGCACCGAGACCCCGGCCCCGGGCGGCCGGTCCGACCCACATCGAGATCAGCTCGACGTACCCGTCCGCCGGCACGCCGGTCGCCATCGCGGCGGGCGCGCCGTCCACCAGGGCGACCAGGTCGAGGGCGCCGGGGATCTCCAGCCGGGAGCGCCAGCGCTCCTCGCGGTCACCCTCGCCCTGCCAGTCGGCGAGGGAGGAGCCGAAGGCGTACGGCGCCTCGGCCAGGGCGGCCAGCCGCAGCTCGCGCCAGAGCGGCCAGTCGTCGGAGGTCAGTTCGCGCAGTTCGATCACGGTGTTGACGATGCCCCGCCGTGAACCGCGGTGACAACCGGTTTACCGCCGCCTCAGCCCGCGAGCGGCGGGTTGAGGCGGGCGAAGGCCTCCTGGCGGCGGTACGGGAAGTAGGGGTACGGCGCGGTGCGCAGGCTGGCGGCGTCCAGCCGGGCGACCTGCTCGGCCGTCAGCTCCCAGCCGACCGCGCCGAGGTTCTGGCGCAACTGCTCCTCGTTGCGGGCGCCGATGATGACGGAGGAGACGGTGGGGCGGCGCAGCAGCCAGTTGATCGCCACCTGGGGGACGGTGCGGCCGGTCTCCTCGGCGATCGCGTCCAGCGCGTCCACCACGTCGTACAGCAGCTCGTCGTCGACCGGCGGACCGAAGTCGGCGGTGTCGTGCAGGCGGCTGCCGGCCGGGACCGGGGTGCCGCGGCGGATCCTCCCGGTCAGCCGGCCCCAGCCGAGCGGGCTCCAGACCAGGGCGCCGACGCCCTGGTCCTGGGCGAGCGGCATCAGCTCCCACTCGTAGTCGCGGCCGACGAGGGAGTAGTAGACCTGGTGGGCGACGTAGCGGGGGCGGGCGTCGCGGTCGGCGGCGGCGAGGGACTTCATCAGCTGCCAGCCGGAGAAGTTGGAGACGCCGGTGTAGCGGACCTTCCCGGCGCGGACCAGGTCGTCGAGGGCGGCGAGCACCTCCTCGACGGGGGTCGCGGCGTCGAAGGCGTGCAGCTGGAACAGGTCGAGGTAGTCGGTGCCGAGGCGGCGCAGGGCGGCGTCGACGGCGGTGATCAGGCGGGCGCGGGAGGTGCCGGCGTCGCCGGGGCCCTCGCCGGTGGGCAGGCCGGCCTTGGTGGAGATCAGCACCCGGTCGCGGCGGCCCTTGATCGCCTGGCCGAGGACCTCCTCGGAGGCGCCGTCGGAGTAGACGTCGGCGGTGTCGAAGAGGGTGAGGCCGGCGTCGATGGCGATGTCGAGCAGCCGGCGGGCGTCGGCGGCGCCGGTGTCGCCCCAGGCGCTGAAGAGCGGGCCGCGGCCGCCGAAGGTGCCGGTGCCGAGGGAGAGGGCGGGGACGGTGAGGCCGGACGCGCCGAGGCGGCGGTACTCCATGGGAGGTTCCCTTCGCTAACGGGACTTTGGTGCCGTTAAGATGGCTCGACCCTAGCACCGTCGACGACGCTAATGGAACAGGAATCCCGTTAATGACTTCATCGGGCATGCAGAGACCGGGCGGTCGCACGGCCCGGGTGCGCACCGCCGTCCTCAAGGCCGCCGAGGACGCCCTGGTCGAGGTCGGCTTCGCCGGGCTCGACCTCGGCGACATCGCCCGGCGGGCCGAGGTCGGCCGCACCACCGTCTACCGGCGCTGGGGCTCGGTGGGCGCGCTGCTCGCCGACGTCCTCACCGACATGGCCGAGCAGTCCCTCCCGCGCGCCCGCACCGGCTCCCTGCACGAGGACCTGCGCGCCAACGCCCGCCTCGTCCAGCGGACCCTGGCCGACCCCCGCCAGGGCGCCCTGTTCCGCGCCGTCCTGCTCGCCGCCACCTGCGACCCGGCGGCCGCCGAGGCCCTGCACCGCTTCTACCGCACCCGCGTCGACGAGTGGGCCCCCTGCGTGACGGAGGCCGTCGAACGCGGCGAACTCCCACCCGGCACCGACCCCGCCGAGGTCGTCCGCGCCGTCTCCGCCCCCCTCTACTACCGCATGCTCACCACCCCCGACCCCCTCGACGAGCCCACCGCCGACCGCGCCGCCGCAGCCGCCGAGTCCGCCGCCCGGGCGGGCGCCTTCCGCCCGGCCGGGCCGGAGGTCATATAGATTTCTGTATGGTCGCCGCCGTGCGAGAACTCTGGCGGCTCGAAATCGAGCCGGAGGTCCGGCAGTGGCTGGAGCTGCTTTCCGACGCGCGGTACGACAAAGTCGAGCGGGCTGCCGACATGCTCGCGAGCCGGCCGACCACGCTCGGCGAGCCGTACGCCCGCCACCTCGGCGGGAAGGTGCGCGAGCTGCGGTTCAGCATGGACGGGATCGCGGTCCGGATCACCTACTGGCTCGCGCCCGGGCGGCGCATCGTGCTGTTGACGGTGTTCCGGAAGACCCGGCAGCGTGAGGAGGCCGAGGTCGAACGGGCGCACCAGGCCCAGAAGGAGTGCGAGGCCCGGCACGGCCCGGCGGAGCACGAGTACGACCGGATCAAGGAGGAGAGTCCGTGAACCACGGTGAGTGGAGGACCCGGCGGGCGAGGAGGCTCCTGGGGGAGACGGTCGAGGAGTCGGCGGCCTACGTGGAGGCGGGGTACGCGTTCGCGCTCGGGCAGGCGGTGTACGACCGGCGGACCGAGCTCGGGCTGTCCCAGGCCGAGCTGGCGCGTCGCGCGGGCATGACGCAGCCGCAGATCTCGACGATCGAGGGCGGTGATTCGCTGCCCACGCTGCCGTTGCTCCGGCGGCTCGCGCGGGCGCTGGACGCGGCGCTCACCATCGACCTCGACGGGGACGCCTCCTCGTTCGTGTTCTCGCCGCACGGGGACCGGCCGGAGGACGGGACGGAGGGCGGGGCGGGGCGCTCGGCCGCCTAGCGGCCCTGGCGCAGGGGGGTGGTGTGGTGGGTGATGAAGGACTGGGCCTGGTCGGGGGTGAGGGGGTGGGCGAAGAGGTAGCCCTGGCCGAGGGGGCAGCCCATGGTGGTGAGGAGGTCGCGCTGTTCGGGGTGCTCGATGCCCTCGGCGATGACCTGGACGCCCAGGGTGTCGGCGATCCGGGTGATGCCCTCGACCAGGGCGTACTGCTGCTGGGAGAGGCCCAGGCCGTCGATGAAGGACTTGTCGATCTTCAGCACCGAGATGGGGAACTCGCGCAGGTAGGAGAGGGACGAGTAGCCGGTGCCGAAGTCGTCGATGGCGATGCCGACGCCGAGTTCGCCGAGGGTGCGCATGTCGGTGCGGGCGCGGTCGTCGCGGCGCATCAGGACGGACTCGGTCAGCTCCAGGACCAGGGACTCCGGGGGGATGCCGGAGGTGCGCAGGGCGTCGCGGACCACGTCGACGAAGCCGGCGTCGCGGAACTGGCGGGCGGAGACGTTGACGTTGACCCGTAGCGGGGGCAGGCCGGAGGTGGCGCGTGCGGGGGTGCTGAGGGCGTGCCAGGCGGCGGCCTCCTGGGTGGCGCGCTCCAGGACCCAGGCGCCCAGCGGCACGATCTGGCCGCTCTCCTCGGCGAGCGCGATGAACTCGTCGGGCAGCACCATGCCGCGCCGGTCGTGCGGCCACCGCACCAAGGCCTCGAAGGCCACCAGGTCACCCGACTGGAGGTCGACGATCGGCTGGTAGTACAGGCGGAACGCGGACTCGGCGATCGCGGTGTCCAGGTTCTCGTTCAGCTCGTGCCGCGCCATCAGCCCGGCCTGCAGCGCCGGCTGGTAGAGGCACCACTGCCGCTTGCCCGCCGCCTTCGCCGAGTACAGCGCCAGGTCGGCGTGGCTCAGCAGCTCGGTGGCGTCCACGCTGTCCTCCGTCGTCGCCACCCCGATCGACGCCGACACCCGCACCGCGCCCGCGCTCAGCTTGAACGGCTCGGTGAACGCCGCCAGCACGCCCTGCGCGATCGCCCCGACGTCGGCCGGCTCCAGCGCGTCCTCCACCAGCACCGCGAACTCGTCGCCGCCGAGCCGGGCCGCCGTGTCGGAGGCCCGCAGCGCGGTGGAGATCCGCAGCGAGACGGCGACCAGCAGCTCGTCCCCGACCGCGTGCCCCTGGGTGTCGTTGACCATCTTGAAGTCGTCCAGGTCGATGAAGAGCACCCCGGTGACCGCGCCGCTGCGCTCGCCGCGGGAGAGCGCGTGGCCGACCCGGTCCAGGAAGAGCACCCGGTTGGCCAGGCCGGTGAGCGAGTCGTGGAAGGCCCGGTGGGTCAGCTCGCGCTCCATCTGGCGCTGCTCGGTGACGTCACGCAGGGTGAGTACCAGGCCGCCGACCGTCGGGTCCTCGCGCAGGTCGTTGCAGCGCACCTCGACCTCTATCGGGGAGCCGTCCGCCCGCAGCAGCCGCCAGTGCTCACGCTGGGTGTCCAGGCCGGCGCGGCCGGCGCCGGTGACGGCGGGGCCGCGCATCCGGGCCAGCGCCTTGCCGACCGAGCGGCTGTCCTCGGGCGGGACGAGGTCGGTGAGCAGCGTGCCGTCGAGCCGGGGGTAGCCGAGGACGCGCCCGGCGGAGGAGGCCGAGGCGTAGCGGACGGAGTCGTCGCCGTTGAGGATCAGGATGACGTCGTTGGCGCTCTGCACCAGGGTGCGGAAGTAGGCCTCGCTGTCGCGCCGGGTGATCTCCTGGCTGAGCATGACGCGCTCGACGGCGAGGGCGGCCTGCGCGGCGAGGATCTCCAGCGAGCCCCAGAGGCTGGTCAGCTCCTGCTCGGTGCCGGTGACGATGAGCGCGCCGATCAGCGGGTCCCCGGAGGGGCGCTCGGCGAGGGTGAGCGGGCAGAGCAGCGCGTTCGGCATGCCGTCCAGCCGGGCGGCCAGCTCGCTGCCGATGTCCTCGACGGGCAGCAGCCGGGTCTCCCGGTAGGCGGCGAGGGCGAGCACCTCGTCGGAGTCGCGCTCCGCGCGGAGGTGGTGCCGGTCCGGGCCGCGTTCGGCGTGCCGCACGTGCAGCACGCCGCTCTCGGTGACGGCGAGCAGCGCGACGTGGCCGGGATCGGTGGGCATCAGGGTGGAGGCGGCGGCCTGGACGGCGTCGGCGACCTCCTCGACGGTGACGGCCGCGGTGAGCGAGGAGCCGGCCTCGCGCAGCGCGCGCTCGCGGGCGACGGCCTGCCGGCGGGCCCGCACCACGACCGCCAGCCGGGCCAGCACGAGCAGGTAGAGGACGGCGGAGAAGGCGCCGATGACCCCGGCGTTGCTGGTGTTGCCGTTGCTCGCCTCGACCATCAGGATGGTCGGCGCGACCAGCGAGGCGGCGGCGAGCAGGGCGAGCCGGCCGGGGCCGATGTCCGGCTGCTGGCTGGGGATGGGCCTGGTCAGCTCGACCATCGAGGGGTGCAGCGCGGCGGCGCCCCAGGCGGTGTAGAAGGCGGCCCAGCCGAGGTCCACGGGGGTGCCGATGCGCCAGTCGCCGTGCAGCACGATCAGCCCGTACAGGATGTCGGAGACCAGCAGGCCGACCGTGCCGGCCGCGAGCAGTTGCAGCGAGCGGCTGACCCCGCCGCGCGGCACGATCAGCCGCAGCAGCAGGGCGAGCACCACGACGTCGCCCAGCGGGTAGGCGATCGAGACGGCCTTCTGGAACCAGTCGAGGTCGGGGTTCCGGGCGTAGGGCAGGATCAGGTAGATCCAGGCGAGCAGCGCCAGGCCCATGGTGAGGATGAGCGCGTCCAGCAGGCTGGCCCGGTCCTGATGCGCCGTCCGCCAGCGGATGAAGCCCAGCACGCCCGCCGCGTAGAGCAGGTACTCGGCCAGGTAGAAGCCGTCGGCGATGGACGGGAAGGGACTGCCCAGGTGCAGGAACTGCATCTGGACGACCTGCACCACCTCACCGGCGGTGAAGCTGAGGTTCGCCAGCGCCAGCAGGTACCAGTAGACGGCGTGGGGCGGGCGGTTGAGGCGGACGCCGACCACGATGGCGGCGACGCCGCCCAGGCCGATGCCCGTCCACCAGATGATCCGCTGGGAGGGGTTGGTGTAGTAGATGCCGGTGAACAGCACCATCCACGCCAGGTAACAGACCATCAGGCGTTGGCGCCGACGTGTCAACGAGCTACCTCCTCCTCGGCGTCACCACGCCCGCCCGGAGGCGGGCGGCGGGGTCCGGGCAGGGGCTCGCGAGCGTCCGAACCGGGCCGGGGAGGTCCGGTCTGACGTTCGAAATGGGCCTTGAGTGCGTATAGTCGGAAATGTCGCACCTCCCAGCATTCTGCCGCCACAGCACGAGGTCAAGCCGGTGGATGACGTACTAGAGAGCGCACGGGGAGCACGTCCCGGAGCGCGGTCCGGACGTCACGCCGTGCTGGTCAACGAGGACGGTCAGTACGCGATCTGGCCCGGGGACCTCACGGTCCCGGGCGGCTGGCGCACGGTGTTCGGGCCCGCCCCGCACGAGGAGTGCCGCCGGTACGTGGACCGCGAGTGGCGCCCCGCCGGGCTCGGCGTCGGAACGGGCGCGGGGACGGACGCGGCGACGGCGGGGACCGGGGCCGGGACCGGGTTAAGGCCCGGCGGGGCCGCCGGCCGGCCGCCGGACACCGTGCACGCACTGGTCCGGGCGCGCGCCGCGCACGACCCGCGCGCCGTCGCCGTGATCACGGACGGCGGGACGCTCGACTACGGCGAGCTGGACGCGCGCAGCGACCGGCTGGCCGCCGTGCTGCGCGGCCTGGGCGTGGGCCCCGAGCGGATCGTCCCGGTGTGCCTGGAACGCGGAGCGGACCTGGTGACCGCCTGGCTCGCCGTGCTCAAGGCGGGCGGCGCCTTCCTGCCGCTGGACCCGGCGCACCCGCACCGGCGGCTGGCCGCGCTGGTGGCCGACTGCGGGGCGGACGTGGCCGTGGCGGCGGCGGGGACGCGGTTCCCGGGCGTGCGGATGGTGTCGCCGCAGGACGGCGCCCCGGGGACGGGCCCCGTCCCGGACACCGGCCGGCCGGACGACCTCGCCTACCTGATCTACACCTCGGGGACCACCGGCACCCCCAAGGGCGTGGCCGTCACCCACCGCTCCCTGGTCTTCACCCTGGACCGGGTGACCGACGCCTACCGGCTCACCCCGGACGACCGGGTGCTGCAGCTCGCCGCGCTCGGCTTCGACACCTCGCTGGAACAGGTCTTCGCGCCGCTGGCCGCCGGGGCCACCCTCGTCCTGGGCGGCGCCCGCACCTGGGCGCCCACCGAGCTGGCCCACCGGATGGCCGCGCTGCGGCCGACCGTCGCCGACCTCACGCCCGCGTACTGGCACCACCTGCTCGGCCTCTTCCCGCCCGGCGGGCCCGCGCCCGAGGGACTGCGGCTGATCGTGGTCGGCGGGGACACCGTGCACGAGGACGACTGCCGCGCCTGCCTGGAGCGGCTGCCGGGGGTCCGGCTGGTCAACGCCTACGGGGTCACCGAGGCGGCCGTCACCTCCACGCTCGGCGAACTCACCCCGCGGGTGCTGGACGCGCCCGGTCCGCACGGGCCGGACGCGCCGGTGCCGATCGGGCGGCCGCTGCCGGGGGTGCGGGTGCACGTGCTGGACGCCCGGCTCAGCCCGGTGCGGCCCGGCGAGAAGGGGGAGATCCACCTCGGCGGGCCCGGCCTGGCCCGCGGCTACTGGAAGGCGCCCGCCCTGACCGCCGAGACGTTCCTGCCCGACCCCTACGCCCCCGCCCCCGGCGAGCGCATGTACCGCACCGGCGACGCCGGACGCTGGCGCGCCGACGGCACCCTGGAGGTGCTCGGCCGCTTCGACGACCAGCTGAAGGTCCGCGGCCACCGCGTCGACCCCGCCGAGGTCGAGTCCGTGCTCGCCGCCCACCCCGACGTCCGGCAGGTCAGGGTCGCGGCCGACGGCGGCGACGACACCCGCGTCCTCACCGCCTACTACACGCTCACCGACCGGGCCGCCTCCGGCCCCCGCGCCCGGCGCGGCCGCATCCGCGCCTACCTCGCCGAACGGCTGCCGGACTTCATGGTCCCCGCCGAGTTCGTGCCGCTCGACCACATGCCGCTCACCCCGGCCGGCAAGATCGACCGCCGCCGGCTGCCGGACACCCCGCCGAGGGTGCGCCGTCCCCGCGACGGGCGGGCGGAGGCGTCCCCCGACGGCCCGGTGACAGGCCCGGTGACCGGCCCGGTGACCGCTACCGTGACCGGCCCCGCTGACGGGCCCGCCGACGGATCCGCCGTCGAGGCGGGCGTCGCCCAGCTCTGGTCCGAACTGCTCGGCACCGCGGAGCCCGGCCCCGCCGACGACTTCTTCGACCTCGGAGGCAACTCCCTGCTCGCCATGGAGATGCTCGCCCGCGCCCGGATCATGTTCGGCATCGACGTCACCCGGATCCGCTTCCTCACCCGCGCCCTGCTGCGCGACGCCACCCTGCGCGCCTTCGCCGCCGCCACCCTCGCCGCCCGCACCGGCACCACCCCCGGCCCCCGCGAGGCCGCCGTCGACTGGGCCGCCGAGGCCCGCCTCGACACCCCCCTGAGGCAGTCCTGGAGCCCCGCCCCCTCCCGCGCCGAACCCGCCGAGATCCTGCTCACCGGCGCCACCGGCTTCTGCGGCGCCCACCTGCTGGACGCCCTGCTGCGCACCACCGACGCCCGCGTGCACTGCCTGGTCCGCGCCCCCGACGAGGAACACGCCCTCGAACGCCTGCGCGCCGCCCAGCAGCGCTACCTGCGCCACGACCTCGCCGACCGCCGCGTCGTCCCCCTCGTCGGCGACCTCGCCGAACCCCGGCTCGGCCTGACCCGGCAGCGCTACGAACACCTGGCCGGCCGCCTCGACGCCGTCCACCACCTCGGCGGCCAGGTCAACTTCATCTACCCCTACCACCAACTGCGCGCCGCCAACGTCGCCGGCACCCGCGAGGTGATCCGGCTCGCCGGGCACTCGCGCGGCATCCCCGTCCACTACCTCTCCACCCTCGCCGTGCTGGCCGGCTTCGGCCCGGCGGGCGTGCGCGAGGTCGCCGAACGGACCCCGCTCGCCCACCCCGACCGGCTCGCCGTCGGCTACGTCGAGAGCAAGTGGGTCGCCGAACAGCTGCTCCACCACGCCGCCGCGGGCGGGCTGCCGGTCACCGTGCTGCGCACCAACGACGTCACCGGCGACCTGCGCACCGGCGTGATGAACACCGGCACCGAGATCTGCGCGCTGATCAAGTACATCGCGGAGAGCGGGAGCTGCCCGGACGTCCGGCTGCCGCTCGACTTCGTGCCCGCCGACCGGTTCAGCCGGGCGGTCTGCCACGTCGTCGCGCACGCCCCCGCCATCGGCGAGGTCTACCACCTGACCTCGCCGCGCCCGGCGGACCTCGCCGACCTCGCCGGACGGCTGCGCGCCCGCGGCCACCCCGTCGACCAGGTCCCCTACCCGCGCTGGGTGCGGGGCCTGGTCCGGTTCGCCGCCGGACACCCCACCCACCCGATGACGCCGTTCGTGCCGCTCTTCGTCGACCGCGTCCCCGGCACCCGGCTGTCCATCAGCGAGCTGTACTTCCGCCCCACCTTCCCGCGCTTCGACCGGGCCAACACCGAACGGGCCCTGGCCGGCAGCGGCGTGGAACTGCCCGCCGTCGACGACACCGTGCTCGACTTCTACCTCGACCGGCTGACCGCGGAGGGCTTCCTCGCCCCGCCGCGGGAGGCCTCGCCGCTGGAGGCCCTGCGATGACCGCCACCGCT
The DNA here is from genome assembly GCF_039527695.1 of Kitasatospora putterlickiae. NCBI lineage: Bacteria > Bacillati > Actinomycetota > Actinomycetes > Kitasatosporales > Streptomycetaceae > Kitasatospora > Kitasatospora putterlickiae. The sequence goes on along the minus strand of NZ_BAAAKJ010000132.1, from coordinate 7,531 downwards.
CCCGACGAGCTCTTCGCGGCGCTCGACGTCGCCCGGGCGCCCGCCGACGGCCCGGTCGCGTACGGCGCCGACCTCGCGCCCGCCACCCTGCTCGCCGCCTACCGGCGCGGACTGTTCCCGCTGCCCGCCGCCGACACCTACGCCAGCGCCTTCAACGAGGCCCGCTCCGAGCAGGCGGTGGCCGCCGGCGAGGTCCCCCTGCTGCCGGGCCCCGACCACGGCGCCGACCCGTACGCGCTCGCCTGGTGGTCACCCGACCCGCGGCCGCTGCTCGCCGCCGACGGCGTCCAGCTGGCGCGCAAGCTCTCCCGGCTGCTGCGCAACCGGCTGGACTGGTGGACCACCGCCGACCAGGCCTTCGAGCAGGTGCTCGCCGCCTGCGCCGAGGGCCGCGAACCCCCGTGGCTCACCCCCGCGCTGCAGGAGGCGCTGATCGGGCTGCACCGGCTCGGCGCGGCCCACAGCGCGGAGGTGTGGCAGGACGGCGAGCTGATCGGCGGGGTGTTCGGGATCGCCTCCGGGCCGGTGCTCAGCCTGGACTCGATGTTCCACCGCCGCCCGGACGCCGCCCGGGTGGCCGTCGCCGACCTCGCCGCCCGGGTCGCCGCCGCCACCCGC
>NZ_BAAAKJ010000132.1:4297-6901 GCF_039527695.1 Kitasatospora putterlickiae | reverse complement strand
CCGCACGTGCGCTCGCTCGGCGCCGCCCCCCGGCCCAGGGAGCACTACCTCGCGGCGCTCGCCGAGGACGCCGAGCCGGTCGGCCCGCTGGACACCTCCCGCCTGCCGGCCGCCCGGCTCGCCCCGGAACGCCCCCGCCAGCCGCGCCCGCACGGCCTGCCGCGCGCGCACCGCCACCCGTACCGCAACGCCCGCCGGCCGTGACGGGCCGCGCCGGCTACCCGTTGTGCGCGCGGCCGACGGTGACCTGGGCGGTGGAGGTGCGGACCGGGCCGGCCGGGCCGCCCGCGGTGAGCGTCGCCGTGTAGGTTCCGGCGGCGGGGTAGTCGTGGTCGACGAACCCGTACCCGGGGTCGACCGCGCGCGGCGCGCTGCCGTCCCCGAAGTCCAGCGTCGCGGTGCCCGGCACCCAGCCGGCCGTGTACCCGACCGTGAACCGCGCGTTGAGCGGGTGGCCCGTCCGGGGGCGGTGGCGGGCGCTCAGCCGGACGGCCAGCGGGTCCTGGAGTTCGATGGCGCCGCGGTCCCGGTAGCCCCAGGCGGTGGTGCCGGCGAAGCGCGGGTGGTCGGCCTGCTCGGCGCCGAGGAGGTCGGTGGCCAGGGTGCCGAAGGCGGTCGGGTCGGCGGCGTCCGTCAGGCCCGTCGCGGCGGTCGGGGTGTAGTCCTCGCGGTCGGCGGGGAATCCCGGGTCGACGGCGTTGTCGCTCGCGCCCTGGCCGACGGCCCGGAAGGCCTCGGGGGTGGCGAACGGGGTGTCGCCCCAGGAGTAGGCGTACGGCCCCCACGGCACGATGGTGTTGTAGTCGACCCGGGTGCTCCGGATCGATCCGGCCGACACCACCAGCGGGATCGCGGTGGGCGCGGTGCCGCCGCAGCGCGGGGCCGGGCGCTTGGCCAGGATGTTGTTCTCGGCCACCGACCCGATGGAGACCCCGGCGAACTCCAGGTCGCTCCCGCAGTTCCGCCCGAAGGTGTTGGCCACCACGATCGTGCCGGGCGCGTCGGTGACCAGCACGCCCCGGCCGGCGCCGCCGGTGATCAGATTGGTGGTGACGACCACGCCGGTGGTCCCGGCGTCGACCGCGACGCCGCTCACCGGCGCGGCGGAGATCCGGTTGCGGCTCACCGTGACGTTCGAGCCCGTCCCGGTGATCCGGACGCTCGGGGCCGCCGCCGGGAAGGCCCGCGCGCCGCCGCGGACCGGGTCGCCCGCCTCCACGTCGTTGTGGTCCACGGCGATCCGGGTGGAGCCCTTCACGAGCACGCCCTCCTGCGGGGCGTCCAGGCGCAGGCCGGTCACGGTGACGTCGTGCACGCCCTCGAACACGAAGGCGTGCGGAGCGGGCGTGGACCCCCGGGCCCAGTGGCGCGTCCCCACGGAGGCGTTCGGCGCGTGCACGGTCGGCTCGGCGCCCTGGAAGACGATCGGGCGGCCGGGCTCGCCGGAGCGCCGGACGGTGACCTGGCCGGGGAACCGGCGGCCCGGCGCGAGCTGGACGGTCTGCCCGGGCTCGGCCACGTCGGCGGCGGCCTGCACGGTGCAGAACGGCCGCTCCCGGGTGCCGGTGCCGGAGTCCGAGCAGTTCGAGCGGGGGCCGTTGTCGACGTGGAGCACGGCGCTATCGGATCGCGCGGCGCTTTCGGATCGCGCGGCGCCCTCGGCGTGCGCGGTGGACGGGAGCACGGTCGCGGTGACCGCGGAGCCCGCGATCACGAGGGCGAGACCGACGTGACGGGATGCTGGCATGGGTGGGATCCTCCTGGCGTCATCGGGCTGACGTAACGACAGAAACCTTGTTTCGATGGACTGATGCGGGTGGTCTGGACGAGTATTCCCGAGCCCCGCGCGCGGCCTCAACCGGCGGTGGGCCGCCGTCCCCGCACCGCCGGCCGGGGGGCGTTCCGGCGCGCACCCGGTTTGGGTCGCGGCGCGCGGGGGGACTGAAGCGGACATGCTGTCAGTTGTGGTGGCCCCCTGGGGCGATGAGCCGGTGTTCGAACGGAACGGGGACGAGCCGCACGACGCGGCGAGCACGATGAAGGTGGCCGTGCTGGCCGCGCTGCGCCGGGCCGGCGCGGATCCGCGGGAGCCGGTGCAGGTCGTGAACACCTTCGCCTCCCGGGCCGGAGGGGAGTTCGCCAATGATCCGGACTGGGACAGCGACCCGGTGCCGTGGACGCTGCTGGGCGCCACCGTGCCGCTGGGACTGCTCACCGAGCGGATGATCACCCACTCCTCCAACCTCGCCACCAACCTCTGTCTGGCCCGGGCCGGGCACGGGGCGGTGGAGGAGGCGTGGCGGCGGGCCGGGGCCACCCGCAGCGCCAGCCCGCGCGGGATCGAGGACTACCGGGCGCGCGAGACCGGCGTGCACAACCTGGTGACCGCCCGCGACCTGGTCCGGCTGCTGCAATCCCTGGACGACGAGCCGGAGTTGCTGGAGCTGCTGGAACGGAACTCCTTCCGGGTCGACCTGGCGGCCGGGCTGCCGCCGGGGACCAGGGTCGCGTTCAAGAACGGCTGGTTCCCCGGCGTGCGGCACTGCGTCGCCCTGGTCCGCCCGGACGACTGCCCGCCGTACCTGCTGGCCGTCTGCTACACCG
>NZ_BAAAKJ010000132.1:0-4224 GCF_039527695.1 Kitasatospora putterlickiae | reverse complement strand
GGCCGCCGCCGCGAACCCCGCCACGCCGTCCGACAGCAGCAGCGCCGCCGACCCGGCCGCCCGCCTGCTGGCGCGGGTCTCGGCGGCGGTGTGGGAGCGGCGGCACACGATCAGCCCCGTCGCGGCCAGCTCAGCCGCGCGCTAGCTCCTCCAGGCCCTCCAGCGCCGTCTCGCTGAGCAGGTTGATCCGCACGAAGCCGGGGTGGCCCGGGAGTTCGAAGTAGCGGCCGTCGAGGGCGATCAGGCGCTCCGGCGGGGCGGTGGGGCGGGCGAACAGGAAGTAGCCGGTCTCGATCCGCTCCTGGGCCGCCAGCGCGCCGGAGGCGGTGAGGCGCTGGTGGTTGGCGCGCACGTGGTCGAGCAGGCGGTGGTTGCCCTCCAGCAGCATCAGGTCGGCGGCGCGGTGCGCGAACAGCCGGTCGGCGAGGGTGGCGTCGCCGTGCAGGTTGAGGTGCAGCTCGGCGAGCGGTTCTCGCAGCGGCTCGGGGACCAGCAGGTGGGCGCAGCGGTAGCCGTGGATGGACAGGTACTTGGTGGGGCAGACCATCCGCAGGGTGAGGTCGGCGGGCAGCGCGGCGGAGTCCTCGCGCCGCCCGCCGTCCCAGCGCATGTACTGGAAGGTGCCGTCGACGAACACCAGGGATCCGGTGGCGAGTTGCCACTCGGCGAGCTGCTTGAGCACCAGCGGCGGCACCCGCCGGCCGGCGTACCAGACCGGGTCGGTGAGCAGCAGGACGGTCTTCTCGTCCGGCAGCCGCAGGTCGAACCCCGGCTGGTGGGCGTGCGCGCCGGCGACCGGGACCGGCTCGATGCCGAACAGCCGGAAGAAGTAGGCGAACTTGTAGTAGACCGGCGGCACGTAGTGGATCCGGGTGCGGCCGGTGGCGCGCAGCCAGGTGCAGAAGGTGCCGAGCAGCGCGCTGGCGCCGGCGGCCGGGACGACCCGGTCGGGGGAGCACGGCTCGGTGTCGTAACGCTCGTGCAGGCGGGCGATCTTGGCGCGCAGCGCGGCGTCCTCGTCGAGCGCCGAGTAGCGGCCGACGTCGCCGAGCCGGTACGGCGGGGTGTGCGCGAGGTCGCCGAGGTAGTCGGCCACGAAGGGGTGGCCGCCGTTGTAGTCGGAGACGAACAGCCGTCCGTCCGGTCGCTGCCGGGCCCGTTCCACGGCCTCGTGCAGGTCGAGCATGCGGAACAACGACGGCGTCATCCGTCACTCCTCGGGCGGGCGGCCACTTCGTCGGACGGGCGTCAAGTCTGTCCGGGGCCCGGCGCGGACACAAGTCCGCACCGGGCCCGGCCGGTTCGCGTGCGAGGGGACGGGTGGGTCAGTAGGGCTTGACGAGCACGTGTGCCGCTCCCGGGACGCCGACCTTCAGCAGGTCGTCCTCCTCCGGGGTGGTCGGCGTGCCGGTCTCCTGCTTGAGGACCGCCCGGGACAGCGCCTGCACCCACATGGCGCGCGGCCGGCGGCGCTCCTCCCAGGCGGCCAGCGCGGCGGGCACCGTCCCGGCGGCGTCCAGGCTCTGCGCGAGCACCAGGGCGTCCTCGACGGCCATCGCGGCGCCCTGCGCCAGGTGCGGGGTGGAGGCGTGCGCGGCGTCGCCGGCCAGCACCACCCGGCCGACGTGCCACGGCTCCTCGACGGTGACCTGGGAGATCCGCGAGTACACCACCGCCGCCGGGTCGGTGACCTGGGCCAGCGCCTCGGCGATCGGCCCGCCGAAGCCGGCCAGGCGCTCGCGCAGCTGCTCGTGGGCGCGCTCGGGGTCCGGGCGGAAGTCCTCGGCCTCGGCGAACACCGAGCCCAGGTACATGAGGTCCTCGCTGATCGGGGTCAGCAGCGCCTTGGCCTTGAGGTTGCCGGTGGACATCACCACGCCCCGCACCTCGGGCGAACGCGGCAGGGTGACCCGCCAGTTGGCGAAGCCGGTGTACTCGGGCGCGTACGTCTCGCCGTAGAGCCGCTTGCGCAGCGGCGAGCCGATGCCGTCGAAGCCGACCACCAGGTCGTAGCGGGCGCCGGAGCCGTCGGACAGGGTGACCGCCACCTCCTCGCCCTCGTCGGCGAGGTCGGTGACGGTGGTGCCGAAGCGCAGGGTCGCGCCGGCGGCGGTGGCGGCCTCGGCCAGCACCCGGGCGAGCGCCGGGCGGGGGATGCCGTTGCTGGACGGCGCGTCGTCCATCCGGGGCTGCGGGATCTTCGCGAGGACGCCGCCGGCCGGGTCGCAGATGGTCAGCGTCTCCCACTCGAAGCCGACCGCCAGGCACTGCTCCAGCACGCCGATCTCGCGCATCACGTGCAGCGCGTTGGAGGGCTGGATGATGCCGACGCCGAGCGCCTCCAGGGCGTCGCGCAGCTCGACGACGTCGACCCGGTGGCCGCGGCCGGCGAGGGCGGTGGCGGCGGTCAGGCCGCCGATGCCGGCGCCGTGGACGAGGACGCGCAGGGGTGGGGTCATGGTGGTGCTACTCCAAGGGGAAGAAGGAGGGGGAGGGGGCGTGAGAGGTCGAGGGGAAACGTTTCAGCTGACCTGGGCGCCGGCCGACAGCTCCATCAGGTGGTCGACCAGCGCGAGCAGCAGGTCCCGCCCGAACATCCGCACCCGCACGTCGCCGACCAGCATCGGCACCTGCGGGTCGAGGTCGAGGGCGGCCCGTACCTCCGCCACGGTCCGGGTGTTCTCGCCGTGGAAGCAGTTGATCGCCACCACGAACGGGATGCCCCGGCTCTCGAAGAAGTCGATCGAGGCGAAGCTGGTCTCCAGCCGGCGGGTGTCCGCGATCACGATGCCGCCGAGCGCGCCGTTCACCAGGTCGTTCCACATGAACCAGAAGCGCTCCTGGCCGGGCGTGCCGAACAGGTAGACCACCAGCTCCGGGCTGACCGTGATCCGCCCGAAGTCCAGGGCGACCGTGGTGGTGTCCTTGTTGTCCACCCCGGACAGGTCGTCGACGCCCTCGCTGGCGCGGGTCAGGTACTCCTCGGTGCGCAGCGGCGCGACCTCGCTGACCGTGCCGACCAGGGTGGTCTTGCCCACCCCGAAGCCGCCGGCGATGAGGATCTTCAGGGCCGCCGGGGCCGGGGCGGAGATGGGGGACGGGGAGGAGGGACGAGGTGCGGATGGTGCCATGGTTCAGAGCCTCCGGAGTCCTTCGCGTACGGCCGTCAGCAGCCCGAGGTCCAGGCCGCCGTCCCCCGAGGCCCGGGCCACCGAGATCGGCGCCCGGGCGAGCAGTAACCCCTGGGCGATCAGGTCGCCCAGGAGGATCTTGGTCACCGAGACCGGCAGATTGAGCCCGGCCGCCACCTCGGCGACGGCGGCCGGCCGGCGGCACCGCTCCAGGATCCGGCGGTGCTCCGGCTGCAGCCCGCGGACACCGGACGACCGGACGGCCAGCACCGGGTCCGCGAGCTCCTCCACCGTGGTCAGCAGTGTGATCAGGGTGAGGTGGTCGTGCTCCGGCGCCGTCCGGCCGCGGGTGATGGTGTACGGGCGCACCATCGTGCCCGCGCCGTAGTCGTCGTCCTCGTCCTCGTCCGGCAGCTCGCTCCAGTGCGGCCTCACCGCGGGCTCACCCCCGGTTCCTGGCGGCGAAGGCGTCGAAGTCGCCGCGGACCGGCGTGCTGAGCTTCTGTCCGACCTGCTGGACCAGCTGGTGCATGGCCACCGACATCACCTCGGCGTCCACCTCCTGGTCCGCGACCACCGCCAGGTGGGTGCCCTGGGCGGCGGCGATGACGAACAGCCAGAGCTCCGCCAGCTCGATGATCACCTGGTGCACCGGGCCGCCGTCGAACAGCTGGCCGATGCCCCGGGCGAGGCTCTGCTGGCCGGTGGCGACGGCCGCCAGGCGCTCGGCGTCGGCGCGGTCGATCGAGCGCGAGTGGCTGACCACCAGACCGTCGTCGGAGAGCAGCACGGCGCTTCGCGTCCCGGGCACCGTGTCGACGAGACCGTCCAGCAGCCAGTCGAGGTCCTGGTGGGTGGCGATGGTGCGGTTCATGACTGGTCTTCCGTCCTCGTGGTTCGGGGGTCCGCGGCCGGGAGGGCCCAGGGGGCGGGACCCGGCGCGGGAGTCGGGGGGCCGGCGACGGCCGTGGGGGCGGTCGGGCCGGGCGGCAGGCCGCGCCGCGCCGCGGTGTGGTCCGCGGTGGTGGCGTCGGTGCCGGTGTGGTCGGGGCCGGGGCGGTCGGGCTCGGGGTGTCGGTGACGGTGACCGTGG
>NZ_BAAAKJ010000131.1:91689-95393 GCF_039527695.1 Kitasatospora putterlickiae | reverse complement strand
AGGCCACCCGTCAGCACGGCCGCCGCGACCGTCACGACGACGGTGGAACGCGTTCCACGCATGGAAACCCCCTGTGAGCCCGGACTTCTCCGACGGTGCCGGGCGCAGACTCTAGTGGATCGCCGGTTCGACCTCGCACCGGTTTCCCGCCGCCCTGGCCGGCCGCCCACGCCGGCCGCTTCCGCCCGCACCCCGGCCCGCCGGTTCGCCGGTTCGCCGGGCAGGTCGGCACCGGCCCGGGGCGGTGCCCGCTCGCCGCGTCGGGCCGTCCTCGGCCACCGGCATGCGCCGCCGCCTCGACACCCCGGGCGCGGGCTCACACCGAGGACGCGGCCCCGCAGGAGGCGCGGACGTGCAGCACCGGGAGCAGCGCCGTGCGGTGCACCGGAAGGTCGGAGCCGGCCACCAGGCGGCGCAGCAGCAGGTCGACCGCCGCCGCGCCGACCGCGCGCTTGGGCGGGGCGACGGCGGTCAGCGGGGGCGCGGCGAGCGCGGCGAAGACGTCGTCGTAGGCGACCAGCGCCACGTCCGAGGGCACCGCCAGGCCGTGCGCGCGCAGCAGCGGCGCCAGCCGCAGCGCGTCCTGGTCGTTGTGCACGAGCACCGCCCGGGTCCCGGACCGCACGGCCTCGGCGATCCGTGCCACCAGCGGCTCGGGGTCGGCCGGCAGGTTGCCGGGCCCGAGCGTGTCCAGCGCCGGCAGGGCGGGCAGTCCGAGCAGCCGGGTGCCCTCCCGGTACCCGGCCCGCACCTCGGAGGCCGTCCAGGAGTCGCCCCGGGCGGCCAGCAGCACGCTGCCGTGGCCGAGCCCGGCCAGGTGGCGCAGGGCGCTCAGCACCCCGTGGCGGTGGTCGGAGACCACGGTGTCCAGCCCGGATCCGGGGCCGTCCGGGGTGGGGGAGCGGCGTTCCACCAGCACGGCGGGCACCGGCAGGGTGTCCAGCCAGGCGTACTCCTCGGCGGCCCGGCCGGGGACCAGCCCGGGGGCCAGCAGCAGGCCCTCGGCGCCGGACTCCAGCAGGCGTTCGGCCTGCAGCCGGTCGCCGCCCGCGCCGTACGGGGCGATGCCCAGGACCAGCCGGGCCCCGGCGGCCGCGGCGGCGGCCCGGGCCCCGGCGATCACCTCGTCGAAGTAGGAGCCGACCGAGGGCACCAGCAGTCCGAGGGCGCGGCCCGCTCCGGGGCCGGGGACGATCGGCGGCCCGGCGCCGTCCGGGCGTTCCAGGGAGACGAAGCCGTGCGAGCGGGAGAGCCGGCCGGCGTCGGCGAGGACGGCCACGTCGCGGCGGACCGTCACGGCCGGGATGCCGAGCCGGTCGGCCAGCTCCGTGAGCCGCACCCGGCCGCCGAGCTCGCCGACGGCGGACACGATCAGCCTGCGGCGTTCTTCCCCCGAAATGGCCATCCTGGCCTCCATCTGTCGTGCCCGCCGAGGCGTCGTTGCGTCGATCGGAAGCGGTCCGCCGATGATTTTCCGATCAAAGAGTATCGTTCGATCGAAAATTGATCAATAATGCCGATAATCATCGATCGATTGACCGTGCGATCACCGAACCCTCCCGCGGAGGACCCGATGGCCGACCAGGCCCCCCACCCCGCCCTCACCACCGACGGCGACACCTTCCTGCGCGACGGACGTCCGCACCGGATCGTCTCCGCCGCCGTCCACTACTTCCGCATCCGCCCCGAACAGTGGACCGACCGCCTCACCCGGCTGCGCGCCATGGGCGTCAACACCGTCGAGACCTACGTCGCCTGGAACTTCCACCAGCCCACCCCCGACCGCGCCGACTTCACCGGTGACCGCGACCTCGCCGCGTTCGTCCGCGCCGCCGGCGACCTCGGCCTCGACGTCATCGTCCGCCCCGGCCCCTACATCTGCGCCGAGTGGGAGTTCGGCGGCCTGCCCGGCTGGCTGCTCGCCGACCCCGCGATGCGGCTGCGCCGCCTGGACCCGCCCTTCCTCGCCGCCGTGGACGCCTGGTTCGACCACCTGGTGCCCGTCCTGCTCCCGCTGCTCTCCTCCCACGGCGGCCCGGTGGTCGCCGTCGCCGTGGAGAACGAGTACGGCAGCTACGGCAACGACACCGCCTACCTCGAACACCTGCGGGACGCCCTGGTCACGCGGGGCGTCGACGTCCTGCTGTTCACCGCCGACGGCGCCGAGGACGGCTTCCAGCTCGGCGGCCGGGTGCCCGGGCTCCTCACCACCGGCACCTTCGGCTCCCGCCCCGAGGAGTCCCTCGCCTGTCTGCGCCGCCACCAGCCGGTCGGCCCGCTGGTCACCATGGAGTACTGGTGCGGCTGGTTCGACCACTGGGGCACGCCGCACCACGTGCGCGACGCCGGGGACGCCGCCGAGGTGCTCGACGCCCAGCTCGCCGCCGGCGCCTCGGTCAACATGTACATGGGCCACGGCGGCACCAACTTCGGCTGGTGGAACGGGGCCAACCACGACGGCACCGAGTACCAGCCGGACGTCACCAGCTACGACTACGACGCCCCGGTCGGCGAGGCCGGCGAACTCACCGAGAAGTTCCACCTCTTCCGCGAGGTGATCGAGCGCCACCTCGGCCCCAACCCCCACCCGCTGCCGCCGCTGCCCGCCCGCCTCGCCCCCCGCACCGCCCCCGTCACCGCGAGCCGCCCGCTGCTCGGCGCGCGGGGCGCCCTCGGCGAACTCTCCACCGCGCACCACCTCCCCGAGCCCTGCCCGATGGAGCGGCTCGGCCAGAACCTCGGCCTCATCCACTACCGCACCCGCCTGCGCGGCCCGCTCGCCCACGGCGAACTGCGCGTGGACGGCCTCGCCGACCGCGCCCAGGTCTTCCTCGACGGCGAACCCCTCGGCGTCCTCGACCGTGACCACCCCGAGCGGGGGCTGCCGCTGACGGTGCCCGAGGGCGGCGCCGAACTCGACCTGCTCGTCGAGAACCAGGGCCGGATCAACTACGGTCCGCTGCTGCACGATCCCAAGGGCATCAACGGCGGCGTCCGGGTCGACCGGCAGTTCCAGTTCGGCTGGGAGGTGCGCCCGCTGCCGCTCGACGACCCGACGACCCTCACCCTCGGCGCGCCCTCCACCGCCGACGGGCCCGCCTTCCACCGCGCCGAACTGACCGTCGGCGCCCCCGCCGACGGCTTCCTCGCCCTGCCCGGCTTCACCAAGGGCATGGTGTGGCTGAACGGCTTCGCGCTCGGCCGCTACTGGGACCGCGGCCCGCAGCGCACCCTCTACGCCCCCGCGCCGCTCTGGCGGGCCGGCGCCAACGAGGTGCTGGTCCTCGAACTCCACCGCCCGGGCGACCACGTCGCCCTGGTCGAGGGCCCCGACCTCGGCCCCGTCGTCCCCGAGGAGCGGTACGGCTCCTGACCCCGGCTCCCCTCGGACCCGACCCTCCCGCCCCTCGGGCACCGGCCTCCGGCCCGGTGCCCGCGGGGCCGCCCGCCGCCGTCCTGCCCTCCGGTGACCGAATGGTAGGTTCCTGTCCACCTCGACAGACCGCCCACCGACAGGGAGTGCCATGCCGATCCCGGCGGACGATCGCCGCGCCCGCATCCTCGACACGGTGCGCGGCCTGGGCACCGTCCGGGTGGTGGACCTCGCCGAGCGGCTGGGCCTGCCCGCCGTCACCGTCCGCCGGGACGTCGCGGCCCTCGCCGAGGCCGGCCTGCTCCGCCGCACGCACGGCTCCGTCGCGTTC
>NZ_BAAAKJ010000131.1:91138-91679 GCF_039527695.1 Kitasatospora putterlickiae | reverse complement strand
GCGCCCGCGCCCGCGGCCGCCCCCGCGCCGGGCCGCCCCGCCGAGGTCACCACCCTGGGCCTGCTGGTCCCCGCCGTGGTGCAGTACTTCGACGAGGTGATCACCGGCGCGCGCACCGCCGCGGCGGAGGCCGGCGTCCACCTGGTGCTCGGCATCTCCTCCTACGAGGCCAGCGCCGACCGCGTCCAGGTCGACCAGCTCCTCGCCTCCGGTGTCCAGGGCCTGCTGCTCGCCCCGAACTGGACCGGCGCCGACCGTCCCGACGAGCACGCCTGGGTGGCCGAACTCCCCGTCCCCGCCGTCCTGCTGGAACGCCTCCCGGCCCCCGGCAGTCCCGCCGCCGCCCTCGACGCGGTCGGCTCCGACCACCGGCACGGCGTCCTGCTCGCCCTGCGCCACCTCGCCGCCCTCGGCCATCGGCGGGTGGCGCTGGCGGCCCGCACCGACACCTGGACCGCCCACCAGGTCCGCCTGGGCTACGCCGAGGCCTGCCGGACGCTGGACCTGGCCGCCGGGCCCGTCATCGACAGCCGCACCCCGG
>NZ_BAAAKJ010000131.1:86302-91100 GCF_039527695.1 Kitasatospora putterlickiae | reverse complement strand
GCCGAGGCGGTCGCCGACGGGGTCGCGGCCGCCCTGGTGCACAACGACCAGGACGCCCTGCAACTGCTGCCGCTGCTGCGGGCCCGGGGCGTGCGGGTCCCCGAGGACCTCGCCCTGGTCAGCTACGACGACGTGTTCGCCGCCCTCGGAGCCCCGCCGCTGACCGCCGTGGCCCCGCCCAAGCGGGCCGTCGGCGCCGCCGCGGTGGACCTCCTGGTGCGCCGGCTGGCCGCCACCGGGAGCGACCTGCCGGTGCACCACCTGGAGCTGCTGCCGGGCCTGACGGTGCGCGAGTCCTCCGGCGGCTGACCGCGGCCCCTCCCGGGGGAGCGGCGGGTCAGTGCACCGGCATCGACATGTAGACCGCCCGCCGCCCGTAGGACGCCGGGACGGCCACCTCCCGGTGCGCGCGGTAGCCGAGGAGCCGCAGCAGGATGTCCGCCCCGCGCACCGCGACCATCGAGATCCGCTCGAAGCCCAGCTCCTCCGCCCGCGCCCGGAAGTACCGCATGAACCCCAGCGCGACCTCCCGGCCGCGCAGGTCCTCGGCGATCACCAGGTCGTGCACGTGCAGGTTGCCCGAATCGAACGCGGCGTCCTCCGTCCGGGCGAGGTCCGGGCAGCGCTGCGGCGGGTACGGCAGGCTCAGCAGGTAGCCGCGCACCGCGCCGCGCTGCTCCAGCACGAAGCAGGTCTCCGGCGAGGCGAGGGCGCGGGACCGCAGTGCCTCCCGGCCCTCCGACAGGCCGTCGGCCGCGTAGGCGTCGTGCTCCAGCTCGACCACGGCGTCCCAGTCGTCGTCGGCCAGCCGGCGGATCACGAAGTCCTCGCTCACCCGTTCGCCCCGGCCGCCTCGGGGTAAAGGCCCTCCGCCCGGGCGGCGGTCACCATCCCCGCCCAGGACTCCACCAGCACCGCCCAGCGCCTGGCGTCCTCCTGCGCCTCGTCCAGGAGCTGCCGGCGCTGCCCGGCCACCACGTCCGCGAGCTCGGTGTACTTGCCGCCCAGCTTGCGGTACGAGCGGTCCAGGACGTCCAGGCAGTGCTCGTTGCCGGCCCGGTCCCAGTCGACGCTGCCCCGCACCAGCTCAAGGATCGGCTCGACCCTCAGCGTGTGCCGCTCGTCCAGCAGGTCGCGGCCGAGGTCGATCATCCCGCCGTAGACCGGGTACAGGTACAGCATCGAGAGCAGCAGCTTGACGAACCCCATCTGGTAGGGGACGAAGCCGGCGCCGGTGCGGCGCTCGGGCGTGTAGTAGTTGACGATGTGGCGGTTGTGGATGACGGCGGGCATCCGGGCGTGGACCAGCGCGTGCAGCAGCGCGTAGTCGCAGCCGAGCGTCTTGATCGAGGGCAGCAGCGGCAGCACCTCGTAGGCCCGGTGGTCCAGGGCGACGTTGCACATGAAGACGTTCCAGATGTCGGGCGGGCCGAGTACGGACTCGTCGGCGCTGAACGGCTCGGTGCCGGTGCCCCTGAAGGAGACGTCCACCATCGCGTCCCGGTCCTCGTCCGGCCACACCGGCGGGGTCCACAGCCGCACCACGTCGCGGTAGACGTCCGGGTCCAGCTCGCGGATCTCGCCGATGTCCACGTTGAGTTCGCCCATGAAGGAGCCGCTGACCAGCATCACTGGCATGTCCGCGTCGGTCTGGTCGAGCTCGGAGCGGGTCACGCCGGCCACCGCCTCCCCGGCCGGCTTGCCGATCGAGAGCAGCTCGTGGTGGATCGGGAAGACCTTCTCGCCGTCGAGCACCTGAAAGTCGGCGTCGTCGTTGCGCAGGTGCGCCGAGGTGCAGCCCAGGGCGGCCGCGCCCAGGAAGATCCGGTTGACGCAGGACCCGTACGCGACGGCCGGCGGGAGCATCATGTCGAGCAGCAGCTCGGGGTCGGCGCCCCCGGCCCCTCGCGCCACCCGGCGGAAGAACTCGCGCTGCCGCTCCTCGCCGAGGTGGTGGACGAACACGCCGGGCGTGGGGGCCAGGGAGGCCACGGCGTCCGCGTTCTTCGCGAACCCGGCGCCATCGGTGGTGTCGAGGATGAGGAGGTGCACCTCGACCCCGAAGTGCTCGACGGCGTAGGCCGCCTCCTCGGCGAGGTCCACGATGGTGTCGGGGCAGGAACGCATGGTGGGCAGGGCGAGGCAGACTCGTTGCATGGTGTGGGGCTCTCCAACTGATCGTCAGATCCGTCTGCCCGCCCGAGGGTCAGGGCGCGGCATTGATCCGGATGACCTTGATTCACTTACGGTGGACTAGACCAACTTCGGTGTCAACGGAGTGCTTTCGGGGAACGGGTGGCGCACCCCGACACTGCCCGATCGGGCAGGCGCCCCTGCCCCCCTCACGCGGGTCGGCGTCCGCCGGGCTCCGTGACGGTGCGCCGCGGGGGGCGCCTGGCCCGTCCGGGTGGCGGCGCGCTCCGGCGGCGGTCCGACTCGCCATCGCGACCGGGAACGTTAGCCCGGCCAGGCAGTGGTGTTCCCCCACCCGAGTAGGCGGGCGTCCGCCCGAGCGCGCGGTGCGGAGGTTCGGGTACGGATCGGCCCGGCGTGGAGGAACACCCCCCGCCGACGACCGCCAGACCCTGAACCCGGGAGACCGACATGTCCCGCACCAAGCCCCTCGTCCTGACCGCCCTCGCCGTCCTCGGCGTCCTGGCCGCGAGCACCGCGGCCGCCGCCGACGACCGGCCCGCCGACAAGCCCGCCTCCGTCAAGCCCGTCGCCACCCCCAGCGACCCGGCCGTCGCCGACGCCTCGCTGCTGGCCGCGCACGACCAGGTCACCGGCGACTGGGTCGAGGTGGCCCCCGGCGCCAACGGGATCGCCCTCGTGGCCTGTCCGGCCGGCGAGGTGCCCACCGGTGGTGGCGGCCAGACCAGCGCCTTCCGGATCTTCTTCACCGACTCCTACGCGAGCGGCGAGTACTGGGTCGTGCGCGGCACCAACACCGGCACCTCGGCCGAGTCCATCCGGGCGACCGCCGTCTGCACCACCCCCTGACCCGGGGCCGAACGCCGCAGCCCTGGACCGGAGCCGCACCCCGGGCCAGGGCTGCTGTCACGCCGGGCCCGGGGGGTCCACCGGACCGTGCCGTCACACCACGGCGTCCACGGGGAGTCCTCCGTGACGACCCGGGCGCACGGCGGGGAACGGCACGGACGCACCGCGTTCCGCCATCGGGGAGTAGACCGGGGGCCGCCGGGACAGGGATCGATCCGACCCGATCGTTCCGGTGATCCCTGGAGGACCACGTGCGCAAGAGGTTGATCGCTTCCGCCGCCAGTGCGCTGAGCCTGTTCCTGGCCGTCCCCGCCTCGGCCTCCGGCTTCCAGCCGGGCGCGGACGGTCTGGGAGACCCGTACTACCCCACCCTCGGCAACGGCGGGTACCGCGTCTCGCACTACGACGTCCGGTTGAAGTACCAGCCCGCCACCGACGAGCTGGAGGGCACCGCGACCATCCTGGCCACGGCCACCCAGAACCTCTCCCGGTTCAACCTCGACTTCGCGCTGAAGGTCTCCGAGGTCCGGGTCAACGGGCGGCTCGCCACCTTCGCCACCAGTGGCGACCAGGAGCTGGAGATCACCCCGGCCCGGCCGCTGGCCAAGGGTTCCCGGGCCACCGTGGTGGTGCGCT
Organism: Kitasatospora putterlickiae; assembly: GCF_039527695.1. Lineage (NCBI taxonomy): Bacteria > Bacillati > Actinomycetota > Actinomycetes > Kitasatosporales > Streptomycetaceae > Kitasatospora > Kitasatospora putterlickiae. The sequence continues at coordinate 87,461 of NZ_BAAAKJ010000131.1, read as the reverse complement.
ACCAGGACGTGCCGTCGACCGTGGAGCGGTACGGCGGCTACACCGCCTGGCGCCGCACCCCGGACGGCGCGGTGGTGGCCGGCGAGCCCGTGTCGGCGGGCTGGTGGTTCCCGAGCAACGACCACCCGAGCGACAAGGCGACCTTCGACGTCTCGGTGCTGGTGCCGGACGGCACCCAGGTGGTCAGCAACGGGGTGCTGACCGGCACCACCTCGCGGGCCGGCTGGACCCGCTACACCTGGCGCGAGGACAAGCCGCAGGCCACCTACTTGGCGACCCTGGCGATCGGGCGGTTCGACGTCACCCAGGACACCACGGCCGGCGGGCTGCCGGTCTACAACGCCTACAGCACGGACCTCGGGGAGAACGCGGGCGCGGCCCGGGCGAGCGTGGAGCGCACCGGCGAACTGGTGGACTGGCTGAGCGGCTACTTCGGCCGGTACCCGTTCAGCTCGGTGGGCGGCGTCGTGCCCAACGTCCGCAGCAGCGGCGGCCTGGAGACCCAGACCCGGGTCTTCTACGGGCCCGGGCTGTTCGCGCGGGGATCCAACACCTCGGTCGTCGTGCACGAGTTGGCCCACCAGTGGTACGGCGACAGCGTCTCGCTCTCCCGCTGGAGCGACATCTGGCTGAACGAGGGCTTCGCCCAGTACGCGCAGTTCCTCTGGTCCGAGCACGAGAACGAGGGCACCGCGCAGGAGCTGGCCGACTACATCTACGCCCTCTACCCGGCCGACGACCCGTTCTGGAGCGTCAAGCCGGGCGACCCGGGAGAGGAGAACCAGCTCTCCACCGCCGTCTACCAGCGCGGCGCGCTCGCCATTCAAGCGCTGCGCAACACCGTCGGGGACGAGACGTTCTTCCGGATCCTGAAGGGCTGGCCCACCGAGCACCGCTACGGCAACGCCACCATCCCGGAGTTCCGGGCGTACGCGGAGAGGCTCTCCGGCCGGCCGCTCGGCGACGTGCTGAACACCTGGCTGTTCACCCCCGGCAAGCCCGCCACCGGACCGGTGCCGGACGCCACCGCGGCCGCGGACCGGGGCGACGCGCGGCGGCCGGCGGAACCGAAGTCCTGGCGGAAGATCCAGGACGCCAACGCCGTTCACGCGGACCGGAACTGACCGACCCGCGGTGAGGACCCGGCGGCCCCCGCGTA
>NZ_BAAAKJ010000131.1:84592-86281 GCF_039527695.1 Kitasatospora putterlickiae | reverse complement strand
GCCCGGCTACGCCCAGTCGACGGACGGCGCGGGGAACCAGGTGTGGCCGTGGCGGCGCCAGGCGGGCGCCTGGGCGGCGAGACGGGCGCGCAGGTCCTCCCAGTCACGGGCCGGGCCCGCCGTCCAGGCGCGCTCGGCCAGGCCGGGAAGCCGGGGCAGCAGGAGGAACGACAGGTCGTCGGCGTCGTCGACGCTCTCGCACCAGACGGCGGCCTCGAACCCGGCGACGGCGAAGCCGGGATCGTCGTCGATGCCGGTGATCGGCGCGGTGCAGGCGTCGCGCACCGTGTGCGGGGGGTAGACCGGGTGGCCGAGCCGCAGGCGGCGCTCCTCGGCCGCGCCGTCGACGGCCTCGGCGTAGCGCCGGTCGAGGTAGGCGCGGCCCCGGGCGGACAGGACGACGGTCGCACGCTGCTCGCCCATCCGGAGGGCGTCCGCGGCGGATTCCCGTTCGGACTCCAGGATCAGGCCGACGACCTGCGGCGGGAGCATCGAGAGGACCGGGTGCGCGGGGTCCGGCGCCAGTTCCGGGTCGATCCACAGCTGCACCACCTCGCCGGGGGCGCCGGGCGCGCGGACGGTCTCCTGCCAGCCGATCGGCTCCTTGCCGTGCGCGCGGACGCGTTCCCGGACGCGGGCCACGAAGTCCTGGTGATCGCCCGCCGGCATGCCGAAGGCCTCGTCGCCGCCGATGTGGACGAACCGTCCGGGCGTCAGCGCGGCGACCTCGGCGAGCACGTCGTCGACGAAGCTCCACACCTCGGGGCGGCCGGGCTCCAGCCACATCGGCCGGAAGTCCCCGGCGAGGAACCGCGCGAGCCGTTCCTCGGCCGAGCGCGGCAGGGAGGCGGTGTCCTGCGAGGTCAGCTCGGGGCAGGCGGTGATCGCGGCGGTGCTGTGGCCGGGCATGTCGATCTCGGGCACGACGGTGATGAACCGCGCCGCCGCGTACGCGACGAGTTCGCGGTACCGCGCCTGGGTGAAGTAGTCCTCCGGGTCCATGTCGCGGGTGAGTTCGGGCCGGGCGGTGATCTCCAGGCGCCAGGCCTGGTCGTCGGTCAGGTGGAGGTGCAGCACGTTGAGCTTGTAGCGGTCGAGCAGGTCGATCACCCGCCGCACCTCGGCGGCCGAGAACGCCGTGCGCACGACGTCGAGGGACAGGCCGCGCCAGGCGAGGGCCGGGCCGTCGGCGGCGTCGATCGCGGGCAGTTCGACGCCCGCGGCCGTGGCGGGGAGCTGTTCGGCGAGGGCGACCAGCGTGCCGAGCCCCCGGTGGACGCCGGTCGGCGAGGCGCCCGTCACCCGGACCCCCTCGGGTCCGACGGTGAGGGTGTGGCGCTCGGCGCCGAGGTCGTCGCCGAGCGCGGAGAGCCCGCGGGCCACGGGGACCGCGGTGACGCCCGGGTGGGCGGCGTCCACGGTGAGCAGGACCGCCCCGGGCCCGGCCGTGCCGGTGCGGGGCCGGCCGAGTTCCAGGCCGGTCTCGGCGGCGAGGCGCTCGACGAAGAGCGCGGCGGGCCCGAGAAGGTCCTCGGTCGCGACGACCACGGGTGTGCCGGGGCGCAGGACGAACGTTCCTTCGCCCCGGGTGACCGAGCGGGGAACGGGGAGGATGCGGCGCAGCGCGGCCTCGGCCGGTGCGGGCACGGCGGTCATGGCGGTCTCCTTCTTTCGGTGCGGTCCGCTCCG
>NZ_BAAAKJ010000131.1:83673-84575 GCF_039527695.1 Kitasatospora putterlickiae | reverse complement strand
ACGCCGGTCCGGTCCCGCGGCGGGGTGGTGGTGCCGGGGCCTACCGCGACGCGGCGGCGGGGGTGACCGTGACGGTGTGGCCGGGGTCGGCGACGGAGGTGGCGAGGCGGAGCGTGAAGTCCCCGCTCTCGGTGACCCAGGCGTGCGCCTCGGTGTCCCAGTGCTGGAAGGCGCGCGGGGCGATCTCCAGGCGCGCCCGCACGTGTCCGCCCGCGTCCACGCGCACCGCGGTGAACCCGGCGAGCCAGGCCACCGGACGTTCGACGGCCGAGTCCGGTCGCGAGAGGTAGGCCTGCAGGACCTGCTTGCCCGGCCGGAAGCCGGTGTTGGCGACGTCCGCCTCGACGACGAGGCGGTCGCCGTCGGTGGTGACGGCGGGCTCGCCGATCTCCCAGGTGGTGTACCCGAGGCCGGAGCCGAACGGCAGCGCGGGCGCCGGGCCGCCGGCCCGCTCGCGCTTGAGCCAGGCGCGGTAGCCGATGTGCAGGCCCTCGGTGTAGGGGAGCCGGCCCTCGTGGGGCTCGACGCTCCACACCGGGACGTCCTCCTCCCGGGCGGGCCAGGTGGTGGGCAGCCGGCCGCCGGGCTCGCGGGCGCCGGTCAGCACATCGGCGAGCGCCGCGCCGAACTCCTGGCCGGGGAACCAGGACAGCAGGACGGCGGCCACCTCGTCGAGCCACGGCATGACGACCGGGGCGCCGGAGTTGACGACCACGACGGTGCGCGGGTTGGCCTCGCGCACGCGGCGGACGAGCTCGTCCTGGCCTTCGGGAAGGGCGAGGCCCGGGCGGTCGAAGCCCTCCGACTCGATGCTCTCGGTGGTGCCGACGACGACCACGGCGAGGTCGGCGGCGGGCGCCTGGTAGCCGAAGCGGGCGGCGGCCGTGACGGCGCTGGTGCCT
>NZ_BAAAKJ010000131.1:79892-83604 GCF_039527695.1 Kitasatospora putterlickiae | reverse complement strand
CGGGGTCGCCGAACACGTCCTTGCCGCCGAGCAGCACCAGCCCGAACGGGAAGCCGCCCATCAGCGAGGGGCTGTACGTCAGGCGCAGCCCGATCGACTGGCCGCGGGTCAGCTCGCGGGTGACGGTGACGGAGGGCGGGTTGAGGACGGCGGTGACGGGGTCCTCGCCGGCGGGGGAGACGGTCTCGGTGGCCGCGGTCTCGCCGTCGATCTCCAGGGTGAAGGCGCCCAGACCGGCGAAGCCGAGGTCGTGGCGGCCGTCGCGGTCGACGGTGACGCGGGTGGTCAGCTCGATGCGCGCGGCCCGGGCCAGCCGCTCGTCGCCGAGCCAGGCGAGACGCCCGGACGGGGTGGTGTCCTCGGCGAACGCGGTGCCGTCCTGGTCGAGGTAGCGGACGTGGACGCCGGGGGTGCCGGTGATCGGGTCGGTGACCTGGTCGCGGGTGAAGGGGTGCAGTTCGTCGGCCGGGGGCAGGCCGGGGGCGAAGGTGACGGCGTCGTCGCCGTAGGCCTGGCGCAGTCCGTCGAGCGGGGTGACGACGCCGCGCGGGAACACCGCCGCCGAGCCGCCGCCCTGGGCGCGGGCGCGCCGGGCGTGCTGCCCGATCACGGCGACCGTCAGCCCGTCCCGGGGCTCGGCCGGGAGGGTGCCGTCGTTGCGGGCCAGGACCATGCCGTCGGCGGCGGTGCCGCGCAGCAGTTCCGCGATCGCGGCGTCCTCCCAGGGCTGGACCGGGACGGCCTCGGGAGCGCCCTCCAGGGCGCCGACGCGGGAGGCGAGCAGCAGCAGCCGGGCGACCTTCTCGTCGATCGCCGCCTCGGGGACGCGTCCGGCCTTGACGGCCTCGACCAGCGCCGCGCCCCACGGGCCGTCCGGGCCGGGCATGACGAGGTCCTGCCCGGAGGCGGCCGACGCGTCGGTGCCGTGCACGGCGCCCCAGTCGGAGATGACGACGCCGTCGAAGCCCCACTCGTCCTTCAGCGGGTCGCGCAGCAGCGGGTTGGCGGACATGGCCGCGCCGTTGACGCCGTTGTAGGAGGACATGACCAGCCACGCCCCCGCTCCGACCATCCGCTCGAACGGGGCGAGGTACAGCTCCCGCAGGGTGCGCTCGTCGGCGTGCACGTCCACGGTGAAGCGGTCGGTCTCGGAGTCGTTGGCGACGTAGTGCTTGGCGGTGGTCGCCACGCCGTGCGCCTGCACGGCGCCGACGTAGGCGGCGCCGAACTCGCCGGTGAGGTAGGGGTCTTCGCTGAACGCCTCGAAGTGGCGCCCGCCGCGGGGCGAGCGGTGGAGGTTGACGGTGGGGCCGAGCACCACGTCGACGCCCTTGCCACGGGCCTCGGCGGCGATCAGGGCGCCGAGCCGGCGCACCTGCGCCAGGTCCCAGGTGGCGGAGACGGAACTGGCCGACGGCAGGCTGGCCGAGGGGTCGCGGTCGTCGACGGCGGCGCCGCGCACGCCGGTGGGGCCGTCCGAGACGACGATCGGGCGCAGGCCGACGGCCGGCTCCTCGTGCAGGGACCAGACGGAGGCGCCGGTCAGCAGGCGCACTTTCTGTTCCAGGGTGAGGCGCTCGACGAGAGCGGTGAGGTGCGGGGAGGTGTGCATCGTGCTGTCCTTTCGTGACGGGGGGAGTGGGGGAGCGCCGGTCAGCGAACGCTGCGGATGCGCAGGACGGCGAGGGCGCCGAGCAGGGTGATCACGCCGACCGCCGGGTAGAGCGCGCCGTAGCCGCCGAAGGCGTGCACGATGCCCGCGGCCAGGACCGGCGCGATGGTGGTCGGCAGCGTCGCGGCGAGGTTGAGGACGCCGAGGTCCTTGCCGAAGTCGTCGGGGTTGGGGAGCAGGGTGCTCATCAGCGCTTGGTCGACCGAGACGAAGGCGCCGAAGCCGGCCGCGACCACGAAGTGGGACAGGGCCAGTCCCAGGACCGACGGAAGCGCCAGCGGGATCATCGCGCCGAAGGAGATGAGCAGTCCCGCGCCGAGGACGACCGGCTTGCGCCGGCCGAGCCGGTCGGAGAGCGGGCCGGCGATGGCGGTGGCGATGATGACGGCGGGCAGGGAGACGAGTCCGAGCAGCGGTACGGTCTGGGCCGCGTCGTCGATCGAGAGTCCGACGTACTCCTGTGCCAGGTAGAGCTGGTAGGTGCTCAGCATCGTGTATCCGCCGAACAGCAGGATCCGCCCGGTGAAGCCCCAGAAGAAGTCGCGGTGGCGCACGGGGTTCACCCAGAACGCGGCGAGGAAGGCGCGTGCCGAGAAGGGGCGGCGCGGTTCGCCGCGGTTGTCCCGGTCGGGGACGAGGGCGACGAACAGGACGATGCCCAGGAGGACGGCCCCGGCCAGCACCGTGTAGCCGAGCGCGATGTCGTCCGCGAACAGCGAACCGAGGATCGGGCCGACGGCCGAGCCGAGCACGACGCCGAGCCCGACACCCGTCGAGAAGCGGCCGCGGAGCCGCTCGGGGACCCGGTCGGGCAGCAGCGCGGAGAACGGCCCCTGGAAGGCGTTGAACCCGAACTGCACCAGCATGAAGCACACGGTCAGCGCGGCCAGGCCCGAGGCGAGGCCCGAGGTGAGCAGGGCGACGGAGCCGATCAGCGCGCCGGCGAGCATCCACGGTCTTCGCGAGCCGTAGCGGCTGCGGGTCTGGTCGGACAGCACGCCGACGATCGGCTGGGCGAGCATCGCCGCCACCGCGCCGAGGGCGTTGATCATCGCGAGGTTGCCGGTCTTCGCGTCCGGGTCCAGGTGCTCGACCTGGAGCGCGACGTAGTAGAGCGCGACGCCGTAGGCCACCGGGGCCGCGGCTGCGGCGAACGGGGCGGTCCGGAACAGGCGCCGCAGGTCCGCCGGGACCGCGCGGGACGGTTGACCCGCCGCACCGTCGACCGGTGGTGACGGGTCATGGGCTGATCGGGGGTCAGCGTGCACGGACATCCTTGCCTCCGATGTGAGGGGCGGGGCGGGGGCGGGCCGGGTGGGGCCGGCCCGGCGCGGCAGGACGCGGCAGGGCGCTCGACGAGCGCGACTCGTCGGCGTTCACGTTCGCGTCTCCGTAAGTTACCACCATGGTGGTAACCTTTGGGAAGAGTCCAGCGGGCGGGGATACTGGGGAGATGGGGATGAAGCGCGGCAGTTACCGGACCGGACGAGAGCGCGTCGAGCGGATCCTCGACGCCGCCCACGAGCTGTTCATCGACACCGGCTACCGCGCCACCTCGCTGCGCGCCATCGCGGCCGCCTCGGAGATCTCCCACCCGGCGCTGCTGCGCCACTTCGCCTCGAAGGCGGAGATCCTCACCGCGCTCGTGCACCGCCTGGACCGCCACTACCTGGCCAGCCTGACGCCCGGTCCCGACGGCGTGGTCAGGCACCGCGGCGCCGCCGAGACGGCGCGGGACAACGAGGCGACGCCCGGCTGGATCCCGCTGTTCACCGCCCTCCTGGGCGAGGCGACCAGCCCCGAGCACCCCGGGCGCGCCCTGATGCGGGCGCGCCGGCGCGAGGCCACCGGGATCGGCGTCCGGACGTACCGCGCCCTGGGCGGTGACGAGCGCTCCGCGAAGCTGACCGTCCAGCGGCTGGTGGCCGCCTGGGAAGGCCTGCAGATCCTCTCCCTGTACTTCCCCGGCCGGATCGACATCCCCGCCCGACTCGCCGCGTTCGAGGACGACGTACGCGCCAACGGGGTCCCGCCGGCGCC
>NZ_BAAAKJ010000131.1:47831-79844 GCF_039527695.1 Kitasatospora putterlickiae | reverse complement strand
GCCGCGCGACCCGGAGGCCGACGCGGCGCCGGAGCGCACGCCGCGCGAACGGGCCCTGTACAGCGCGTGCGTGCTGTACGCGCGCCACGGCTACTACGGGACCTCCATGCAGGCCGTCGCCGACGACGCGGGCCTGACCAAGGCCGCGCTCGTGCACCTCGCGCCCACCAAGGGCGCGCTCCTCGACCTGGTGCTGGCCGAGCTGGCCGCCCCGGCACCGGGCTGGAACGCCCCGGTGGGCGGCCGGCTGCGCGCCGTCCTGGACCGCCCCCGCTGGCAGGCCGCCGCCGAGGTCGTGCTCATGTGCGAAGCCATCGCGACCTCCCATCCGGCGCACCGCCACATGGCCGGGCAGTTGGAGGAGAGCCTTTCCGGTGCCGAACGGGCCCTGAAGGCGGGTGGAGCGGTGCCGGAGGCGGAGGCGCGGGCCGCCGCGCAGTGGATCGTCGCGCTCACGCTCGGAGCCGTGATCGCCTGGCTCTACGAGCCGGAGGAGATCGAGCTGGAGACCCTCGTCGAGAGCGCGCTCCCGGCCGAGGCCCGCGGCTACGCGGTGGGCGGGGCGCCCGCGCGCTGACCACGGCGCGGCGCCGTGGCGGGGGAGGCCTCGCGGTGGGGGCGCGCGCCCGGCGCACGCCACCGCTTTCGCGCGCCCTGGTGTGGCCCGGCCCGGGCGGTCAAGCTTCCCGGGGCGGCCCGGTGGCCGACCGGCTCATCGTCAGACTGATGCGCACGCCGATCGGCGAGCGGCGGCCTCTCGCGCGGGACGGGCCGTCGGCCGGTGTGTCACGCGGAGAGGTGGATTCGCATGACAGTGGTCCGCAGCGGACCGGACGCACCCCGGAAGACGGGGCGTCACCGGCGGTCACGGCGCCGGGCGGTGGCCGCCTCGGTGGCCGGCGCCCTCGCCGCGCTGGGCGTGCTCGCGCCCGTGTCCTCGGCGCACGCCGCCGCCGAGAGCCCCGCGCACCGGCTGGTCTACGTCGCCAACCTGCGCGGCAACTCGGTCACGGCGTACGACCCGTCGACCAACGCGGTCGTGGCGACCATTCCGGTCGGCACCGCCCCGGAGGGGGTCGCGGTCTCCCCGGACGGCACCCAGGCCTACGTCGTCAACGACGGCAGCAACACGGTGTCGGTGATCGACACCGCCTCCAACACGGTCGCCGCGACCATCCCGGTCGGCCGGCTGCCCGGCCCTGTGGCGTTCTCCCCGGACGGCTCGCGCGCCTACGTCGGGCACTACGTCAACCCGCGCACCGGCGGCGTGGACGTCATCGACACCGCCACCGGGACGGTCACCACGACGGTCCTGGTCGGCAGCCAGCCGTTCGGCATCGCGCTGACGCCCGACGGGAGCCGCGCCTACGTCGCGAACCTCCTCGGCGACTCCGTCTCGGTGATCGACACGGCCACCGACACGCTGACCGCCTCCATCGCCGGCCCCGGCGTCCGCAGCCCGGCCGCCGTGGCGGTCACCCCCGACGGCAGCCGCGCCTACACCGCGAACTTCAACAGCGGGAACGTGTCCGTCATCGACACCGCCAGCAACACCATCACCGGCAACATCGCCGTCGGGTCCGGTCCCGGGAGCGTCTCGATCACCCCCGACGGCGCCCGCGCCTACGTGGCGAACCAGACCGCCAACACGGTTTCGGTGATCGACACCGCGAGCGGTACCGTCAGCGACACCATCGCGGTCGGCGCCACGCCCGTCGGCGTGCTGGCCGACCCGGCCGGCGGCACCGCCTACGTGACCAGCGGCCGCGCCGACACGGTGTCGGTGATCGACACCGCCACCAACACCGTCACCGCGACCGCCGCCACGGGGAGGAACCCGTACGGTCTGGCCACGGCCACCGTCGCGCCCGCCGTCACCGGGGTGCGCGCCGGCCACGGCCCGACGGCCGGCGGCGGCACCGTCACGATCACCGGCACCCACCTGTCCGGCACCAGGACGGTCCTGTTCGGCACCGTACCGGCGACCGGCGTCACCGTCGTCGACGACTTCACCGTCCGGGCGACCGTGCCGCCGGGAACCGCCGGCGGGGTGGACGTCACGGTGGCCACCCCCGCTGGCCCCAGCGCCGCCAGCGGCGCGGCCCGGTACACCTACGAGTACCCCTTCAGCGGCTTCCGGCCACCGGTCGCCGACCCGCCCGCCGTCAACCAGGGCCACGCCGGAAGGGCGTTCCCGATGAAGTTCTCGCTGGGCGGCGACCGCGGCCCGGACGTCATCGCCCGCGGCTACCCGACCGTGCGCCAGGTCGACTGCGCCACCGGCGAACCGCTCGCCCCGCCCACCCCCGCCGGGACCGCCGGCAACAGCGGACTTCGGTACGACGCGGTGACCGACACCTACACCTACGTGTGGAAGACCTCGGCCTCCCACGCCGGGACCTGCCGGCAGTTCACCCTGGGGCTGAACGACGGCACCACCCACACCGCCCTGTTCCGCCTCACCTGACCGACCGAAACCGCGCGACGGCACGACGGCACGACGGCACGACGGCACCGCCCACCGGTGCCGTCGTGCCTCGCGCGCGGCCGGGACCCGCGCGGCGAGCCGCCCCACCGGCCTGACCGCACACCCCGCCGAGTCCGGCGAACGCCTCCGGAAGGGCACGGGGAGCCCGAACCCGGAGCGGGCAGGCGGCGCCCACCGTCGGGCTAATGCCGGAACCAACGGCACACGGGCTGGTGGCATGGACGGGATCCCCGGTTCCGCCTCTCCTCGGAGGTCCATCGTGACGCCCTCCCGTCCTTGGGGCCGTACGCCCCGCCCCGTCCTCGCCGTCGCCGTCGCCGCCACCTCGGTGGCCGGCGTGTTCGCCGCCGCGCCGGCGGACTCCAGCACCGTCGACACCGGCCGGCACCCACACAACCGCGCCCAGACCATCACCGAGAACCGGCTGCCGTTCACCACCCGCTTCCAGAGCGAGTTCCACGGCTCCATCACGCACATCGGCAACGCCCTGATGACCTGCGACGAGACCCAACCCCCCGTCGACCCCGCCCAGCCCCCCTGCGAGCAGGCCCGCACCGGTGCCGGCACCCGCCCGATCAACAACAACTACCAGATGCGGTACATCAACATCGACCCCGGCAGCATCGGCCCCCTCGGCGACGCCATCTACTCCGCCAGCTCCGCGGACCTCGCCCTGCCGCCCGGCGCCACCGTCAAGCACGCCCGCCTCTACTGGGGCGGCACCCGCGGCATCGACGACGTCGTCCTGCCCGAGAGCCAGATCGACGAGATCTACCTCAAGTTCCCCGGCGACGCCCAGTACCGCAACATCCCCAACCAGCAGCCCTCCATCGGCTACATCACCACCGACGAGGAGAGCAGCTACCAGGCGTCCGCCGACATCACCGACCTCGTCCGCGAGCACGGCACCGGCACCTACACCGCCGCCAACATGGACTCCGTCGTCAAGCCCCACAGCTGGGGCGGCTGGACCATCGTCGTCGCCTACGAAGACCCCTGCGCCCCCCTGCGCCACGTCCACCTGTGGGACGGCTTCCAGCCCGAACTGCCCAACAGCCCGGCCCTGTCGGGCACCCTGACCGGCATCCACACCCCGGCCACCGGCCCGGTCACCGGCCACCTCGGCTGGGTCGTCTACGACGGCGACCACAAGTGGACCGGCGACACCATGGACATCAAGTCCACCCACGGCCCCCTGACCCGCTTCACCGACGCGGACCACCCGGCCGACGACGCCTTCAACTCCACCGTCGGCGCGCCCGGATCGCTCGGCACCTTCCCCCGCAACCCGGCCCCGCGCAACAACTTCGGCCACGACACCAACCGCTGGAACGTCTCCGAGTTCCTGCGCAACGACGACACCGACCTGACCGTCACCGTCAACACCCAGGGCGACGGCTACAACCTCGGCGTCTTCTACGCCGACGTCGACCTCGACTCCGACCAGAAGGGCGCCACCCCCTCCAGCCGCTGGTCGAACGGCCGGTAGCCCACCGCACCCACCCGCTCAGCCGCCCATCGGCCCAGGCCCCGCACCCTCGGTGCGGGGCCTGGGCCGCCGCTGCCCCGAAACGGGTTGTCGCCCGTCAGCGCAGCAGTACCCGCAGGCTGAGCAGTCCCCGGTGTCGTGGGTTCTCCTGCCACCGCGCGGCCGCGGCCGGTTCGGCCAGGCGCAGGGCCGGGAAGCGGCGCAGCAGTTCGCCGAACGCGACCTCGGCCTGCAGCCGGCCCAGCCGCGCGCCGAGGCAATGGTGGATGCCGTGGCCGAACGCGAGGTGTCGGGTGGCGTCCGGGCGGGTGATGTCGAAGCGGTCGGGGTCGGCGAAGACGGCCGGGTCGCGGTTGGCGGCGAGCAGCGCGATCTGGACGAACTCGCCGGCCGGGATCGTGGTGCCCGCGATGGTCACCGGCCCGGTCGTGCGGCGCAGCGAGGCGATGCCGAACGGGCTCTCATAGCGCAGGACTTCCTCGATCGCGCCGGGAAGCAGCTCCGGGTCCGCGCGTAGTGCCGCGAGTTGCCCGGTGTGGCCGAGCAGCGCGTGGATGCCGTTCGCGATCAGGTTGACGGTGCTCTGGTGGCCGGCGATCGCGAGCAGGAAGGCCATCGAGGTGATCTCGGCCTCGGTCAGCCGGTCGCCGTCCGCCTGGGCGGCGAGCAGTCCGGAGATCAGGTCGTCGCCCGGGTGGGTGCGCTTGTGGTCGACCAGGGCGCGCAGGTAGTCCGCCATGCCTTCGGCGGTCTCCACCGAGACCTCGCCGTCCGCCCCGCCGTCCGACCCGCCGTCGCCCTCCGGGCCGGTGTCGACCGCGTGGCCCCGGACCCGGAGGTTCTCCCGGTCGGCCTGCGGCGCGCCGAACAGCTCGAAGACCACCGCGAGGGGCAGCGGCAGCGCGAACTCGCTGATCAGCTCGGCCGATTCGAGCCCGTCCAGCCGGTCCAGCAGTGCCCCGACATGGCGCTCGACCATCGGTCGCAGGGTCGCCACCTGCCGCCCTGTGTAGGCCTGTTGGACCAGTTTGCGCAGTCGGGTGTGCTCCGGGGGGTCGGAGTTGAGCATGTGCGTCATCAGATCGCGGCCCGGGCCGCCTTCGGAGTTGCCGACGTGTCGGGCGAAGGCCTCGGTGACGGCCTGCTTGCTCAGCCGGGGGTCGGCGAGAGCGGTCCGGCACGCGGCGTGGCCCGTGACGACCCAGCCTTCGAGTCCGGCCGCTCCGCCGAACCGGACCTTGCGCACGCCGCCCTCGGCGCGCCAGCGGCGGTACGCGGCGTGCGGGTCGGCGTAGAACCGGCCGTCGGCGAACTCCGGGTCGGCGTCCCCGTGTTCGGTGTGCGGGTGATCAGCGCGCATCGCGTGCCTTCAGGACGCGGACCTCGCTGACGCCGAGCAGACCGAGCAGCGGCACCTTGGCGGTGCGCTGCCCGGGGTCGACGACCAGGCCGGCCTCCCGGATCCGGTCCAGCAGCAGTTCGGCCAGCGGCATCACCATGTGCCGGCCCCAGCAGCGTTCGGAGGAGTGCCCGAACGGCAGGTAGCCAGGAGTGCTGTCCGGGTCGAGGTGGTCCCAGCGCTCCGGGCGGAACTCGTCCGGGTCCTCCCACAGGGCCGGGTCGCGATGTGAGAGCAGCGGCAGGACGAGGACGTCGTCACCCGCGCCGATCCGCGGATCGATCGCGGGGTACTCGGGCGACGCGCGGCGCAGGATGTTCCACGACGGCGGCAGCAGGCGCAGCGACTCGAAGATGATGTTCCGGTTCGGCGTGCTGTCGTCGAACGGCGAGCCGAGCCAGAGCGCGTTCGCGACCAGGGTGGAGATGGTGAAGCAGACGGGCGCGGCGGCTCGGCGGTACATGCCCAGCGCGTACCGCCGGTCCTGGTAGCCGGCCGCCCGCGCGGTGAGCCTGCCGAGTTCGGTGAGGTCGTCGCCGGGCTTGGGCCTGCCGGGCAGCGCGGCGCCGGCGGAGATCACCAACCAGGTGAGCAGTGGCGTCAGTTCGAGGTTGCGGCTCATCAGGATCCGCAGCCGGCGCGGGTCCCGGCCCAGGATGAGGTCGCGCAGGAAGAGGTGTCCAGTGAGCGGCCACGGACCGGACAGGTCGATGTTCCGCGGCAGCGGGGCCTTCAGCGCTTCGCGCACGTCGCCGCCGATCGTCCGCGTCACCGAGGACGCCTCGGTGCGGGTGATCGAGCGTCCGTGCAGCGGCTTGAACGTGGGCCGTTCGATCTCGGTGGCGCGCCGGGCGGAGAGGATCCGGTCGGTGAGCCCGGGCCCCGCGACCCCGATCGTGTCGGGTTCGAGCCGGACGGCGTCCTTGCCCAGATGGTCCCTGAGCAGGGCCTCAAGCCGGGGGGAGAGCACGGTGGTTCGCGAACGGGCGGAGGCGGGGGAGAGTGCCATGTGATGTCTCCGAGACTTTGCCGGGGCCGGTCTCCGCCCCCGCCCCGGACCCGATCTCCCGGCGGAGGCCGCGAGGGGGCGGGGGCGGAGGCGGATCAGCTGTTCAGGTACCGGAGCTACCGGTCGGCCGGTTTAGTACCAGACGTACCAAGCGCTGGCCTTCAGGCTCTTCTTGGCGAAGGACGCGTCACGGATGGCGAACAGGATCTTCATCATGGGATCTCCCTTTCGTTGCCGGATGGCTGAGTGGATGTAAGGCGACTCTGCAGTCGCCGCCCTACAGACGTATCCACGCGGCCGGATACCTGACAGGTTCACCTCCAAGGAGGGTGATTGTCGAGGGGCCGGCGACTATGGGGAGGTTTGTTGGCTATGTCCCGATTCTCCTCCCGCGGCGGTGCGGCCGCTGGGCTGGGCCGGCGGCGCCGGCCACCGGGGGCCGGACGAGGGAAGGACGACGCGGGCCGATTCGGCGACGTGGCACCCGCCGAGGGACTCGGGCGGTCTTCCGTCAGTCCGTCGGCCTGCCGCAGACCTGCCAGTCGCGGGGGGACACGCCGTACGCCTCGCGGAAGGTGCGGCTGAAGTGGCTGGAGTTGGCGAAGCCCCAGCGCCGGGCGATGCCCGCCACGCCGAGCTCTTCGGCCATCGGCCGCAGGAGGTCCCGGCTGCAGCGCTCCAGTCGCTGGGTGCGGATCCAGGTGCCGAGGGTGACGCCCTCCCGCTGGAACAGCTTGTGGAGGAAGCGGAGCGACATGTAGTTCGCCTCGGCGATCATGGACGGCGAGAGGTCGGGATCGCGGAGGTTGCGCAGGATGTAGTCCTTGACCCGCTCCAGCGAGGCCGCGCTCTGCGATTCCTGGGGCCGTGACTGCCCGCTCCGGTCGTCGACGAGCAGTGCCAGCAGGTCGAGCGCCGTCGCCGCGGCCCGGCGGCCGACGCCCGCGTCCAACCGCTTCGCCTCGCGCGCCATCTGGGTCAGATAGGTCGCCAGGAGCGCGGCGCTGCCCTCGGCGCGGCTGAAGGCCGTCGCGGTCAGGCCCCGCAGTGCCTTCTCCGACACGTCCAGTTCCGCGCGGGGGAAGTGGAAGGAGGTGAAGGTGAAGTCCTCGTCGATCTTCTTCCGGAAGACGCGGGACGAATCGGTGAAGGAGAACTCGCCCGGCCGGATGAGCGACTCCCGCCCGTCCTGTTCCTTGAGCGAGGTGCCGCGCTCCTGGAGGCTCAGGATGAGCGACGGAGGCCCACCGGCGGCGATCATGCGCGGGCCGCGCGTGACCACCTGCGGTCCCGCCTCGATCCTCGATATCCGCACCGGGCCCACCTGGTGGCTGACGATCGTTCCAGGGGACGGCTCCTCTTCGAGGAGGCGCACCGTCATCGGCACGAAGGTGTGGGACACCGCGTCGTGCCAGACCTCCGCCCGGTCGGAGGTGGACAGGGGCGCGGTGGAGAGGGACGCGGTGGAGAGGGACGCGCTCCCCTCCTTGACGTCCTGAACGCCGGGTGCCATCGGCTCCCTTCCTTCCGCTGGTGTGCCTTCCGGAACACCACCCTGCCAGCCGGTCGCCGGCGGGACATCGCGTGAACCTACTAGATCGGGGAGCGGACCGGGCCGGTCCGGGCCGCCCCTCACTTCAGGGCGCCGTCGGTGGCGGCGCCGGCGAGGTGGCGCTGGGCGAGGACGAGCAGCACGGCGGCGGGAACGGAGGCCAGGACCGCGGTGGCCATGACGGAGTTCCACTGGGTCGTGTGGGCGCCGAGGTACTGGTAGACGCCCAGGGTGACCGGCCGGACCGCGTCGGTGGTGGTCAGGGTGAGGGCGAAGAGGAGGTCGCCCCAGGCGAAGAGGAAGATGAAGACGGCGGCCGTGATCAGGGCG
This sequence comes from Kitasatospora putterlickiae, assembly GCF_039527695.1. NCBI lineage: Bacteria > Bacillati > Actinomycetota > Actinomycetes > Kitasatosporales > Streptomycetaceae > Kitasatospora > Kitasatospora putterlickiae. The sequence continues at coordinate 71,577 of NZ_BAAAKJ010000131.1, read as the reverse complement.
TTCCTGCTCAGGGGCAGCACCACGGAGCGGAAGATCCGCAGCGGGCCGGCGCCGTCCACGCGCGCGGCCTCGATGATCTCCCCGGGGATGTTCCGCATGAACGCGTGCAGGACGAGGATGGCGAAGGGGATCCCCGCGGTGGAGTCGGCGAGGACCAGCCCGAGGCGGGTGTTCAGGAGTCCCAGGTCGTTGTAGGCGTCGTAGAGCGCGTTGGCCACGACGATGCCCGGCACCATCTGGGTGACCAGGACGCCGAGGAGCACGAGCCTCGTCCCGCGCAGCCGGAACCGGGCCAGGGCGTAGGCCGCCGGCGCGGCGAGCGCGAGGCTGAGCGCCACACTGCCGAGGGACACGACGAGGCTGGTGACGAGGTTGGGCCCTTGGTCGCGCAGGGCGGTGGCGTATCCGCCGAAGTCGGGGTCGAGCGGGAACCAGCCTCCCCGCACCGTGCTGCCGGCCGGCTGGAGGGAGGCGTTCACCATCCAGTAGACGGGGAAGAGCATCACCGCGATCAGGGCGGTTCCGACGAGGGTGGACAGCCGGCCGCGGCGGCCGGGCGCGCGCGTCACGAGGTCCCCTCCCCGGCGGTCCTGGCGCGTCGGCCGGTGCGCAGGTGGACGAGGGCGAACACGAACGACAGGACCATGAGCAGGTTGCTCATCGCGGCACCGCGTCCGAAGTCGAACTGCCGGAAGGACAGCTCGTAGGACTGGGTGGCGAGGGTCTCGGTGGCGTTGGCGGGTCCGCCGCCCGTCACCACGAGAACGATGTCCAGCACCTTGAGCGTGTAGACCACGCCCAGCACCAGCACGACGCCCGCCACGGGCCGCAGCAGTGGCCAGGTGATGTGGCGGAACACGGCCGGCGGCCCGGCGCCGTCCAGCTTCGCCGCCTCGTACAGCTGGGTGGGGATCTCCCGCAGGCCGCCGTACAGGAGCGCGGTGTTGAAGGGGACGCCGACCCAGATGTTGACGATGATCACCGACACCAGCGCCTGCGAGGTACCGGTGAGCCAGGGGACGCCGGTGGACGAGAGGTGCAGGCCGCGCAGCACCGTGTTGACGGCGCCCGCGTCGGTGTCGAGCATCCACCGCCAGACGGTTCCGGAGGCGACCAGCGGCAGCAGCCACGGAAGCAGCAGGAGCGAGCGCAGCACGCCGTTGAGCGGGAAGCGGCGCCGGAAGAACAGAGCGAAGGCCAGACCGAGCGCGAACTGCCCCAGGACCGAACCGACGGTGAACAGGACCGTGGTCAGCAGGGTCCCGGGGAACTGCTCCGAGGAGAGGACCCCCGTGTAGTTCCGCAGCCCGACGAACGGCGCGTCACCCGTGTGGAAGCTCGTGACCGTGTACTCCTGGAAGCTCATCACGATGTTCCTGACGAGCGGGCCGCCGAAGAACAGCACCAGGTAGGTCGCGGCCGGCGCGATGAACATCCACCGCGCCGCCCGCTCCCCGAGCCGCGCCGGGAAGCGTTCAGTTGCCGGTCGCGAGCCGCTGCGCATGCCTGAGGGCTTCCTCCGGGGTCCGCTGACCCGTCAGCGCGGACTGGACCGCGGTGTAGATCGCCGTGGCGGCGCCGGGCCACTTGACGCCGAGCTCGGCGGTCCGGGCGCGCGCCGATTCCACGCTCGTGGCGAAGGCGGTCATCGACGGGGTCCGCGCGGCGTACTGGGCGGCCACCGCGGTGCGGGAGGGAACGGTGAAGTGGTCCTCGGCCGCGGTGAGCATGTTCGAGGGGCTGTTCAGGCAGGCGAGGACCTGAGCGGCCTTCTCCTGCCGCGCCTTGGACGCGCCCTTGGGGACCGTCCACACCTCGCCGCCGAGCGGGGTGACGGGGGTCTGGCCCAGCCGGGGGACGGGCACGGGCGCCACGTCCCACCGCAGGCCCGTCTGCTGGTTCAGGGCCGGGATCCGCCACGGGCCGTTGATCATCATGGCGGTCTTCCCGGCGACGAACTGGTCGTGGACGTCGGCCTGCGTCCAGTTCAGCACGGACTTCGACATCGACCCGCTGTTCACCAGGTCGACCCAGAGCTGGAGCGCCTCAGCGGCCTGGGGGGAGTCCAGCTGCCGCTCGTCGCCGCCGTTGGACCACAGGAAGGGCAGGAACTGCCAGGTGCCCTCGAAGGTCGCGTTCGCGTCGACCGCCATGCCGTAGCGCCCGGGACGGGTCAGCGCGGCGGCGGCCGCCTTCAGCTCGTCCCAGGTCCTCGGCACGGCGACTCCGGCCTCGGCGAGCATGTCCTTGTTGTAGACGAGGGCGACGGTGCTGACGTTGGGGGCCAGTCCGTACACCTTTCCCTGGTAGCTGCCCGCCTCCCGGATGCCCTCGGCGAACCCGTCGGCGTCGATGCCGAACTCGTCCAGCGGGGCCAGCGCGCCGGTCTGGGCGATCTGCTGCAGGTCGGGGTTGTCGAGCATCAGCAGATCGGGCAGGGTCCGCGACGAGGTCTGCTGGAGGACCTTGGGGATGAGGGACGCCCCCGGGACGCTGGTCTGCTCGACCTTCACACCGGCGGTCCGGCCGCACGCGTCGAGCAGTTCGCCCCACTGGGCGTGCTCGGTCGCGTCGGTGTAGTAGTCGAGCGCGGTGATCGAGGTGACCTCGCCCTCGGCGGACCGGGAGCCGGTGCTGTCACCGCACCCGGCGAGGGCCGGCGCCAGGACGACGGTTCCGGTCAGGAGGGCGGCGATCCGCCGCACCGACGGTCTGGCCGGTGACATCATGCTGGTGCCTTCACGGGGTGACGGGGTGACGGGGTGACGGGGGTCGGTCGTGCGTGGGGAGGGACGAGGAGCGGAGTGCCGTCAAAACGGCCCAACCGGACTCTTCCGTTAGAACGCCATTTAAACACCCCCCGCCTCCCCGTCGGCGCCGGGTGTCCGGAGGCCGTGCCGCGGACCCTCGTCGCCGGTGCGCTCGACGGCCTCCCGGATCATCACCGCCACGGCGTCGGGCCGGGACAGCAGCACGGCGTGCGAGGCGTCCAGCAGGTACTCGGTGGCCGCCATCCGCTGGGCCATGAAGCGCTGGGCGGCGGGGTTGAGCATGCGGTCGGCGGTCGCGATGGCGTACCAGCACGGTCTGGACGCCCAGGCCGGCGGGCCCGATCCGGCGGTCAGCGCACCGGAGGCGATCGGGCGCTGCGCCGCGGACAGCGCCCGCGCGGCCGCCGGCGGCAGGTCGGCGGCGTACACGTGGAGGAAGTGTTCCTCGCGGATCCGCAGCCCGCTTTCGCGGCCGCCGGGAAGGACCGTGGTGACGGTCGCGTCGGACACGGGCGAGGGCGCGAAGCGGTTCGCGATGTCCAGGACGCACTCGCCGGCGTCGAGGCCGAACGCGGCGGCGTAGCACAGGGCCACGACGTTCTCGGCCCCGGTCGCCGCGTGGGTGACGACCGCGCCGCCGTAGCCGTGTCCGACCAGCACGACGGGGCCGCCGACGTCCCGCAGCACCTGCCCGAGGTGTGCCGCGTCCTGCTCCAGACCGCGCAGCGGGTTCGCGGGGGCGCGCACGGCCAGTCCGGCGGCGTGGAGCCGCTCGGCGACGCCCGCCCAGCACGAGGCGTCGGTGAACGCCCCGTGCACCAGGACGACGGTCGGTCGAACGGGGGTGGCGCTGTGCATGCCGGTGACCTTCGACTGGGCTGGGGAGTGGACGTCCAGCCAAGCGGGTCCGGGTGCGTCCGGGCATCGCGTGAACGTACCAACCCGGGCCGGCCGACCCGTACCGACCCGTACCGACCCGCGCCGACCCGTGTCGGCCGGTCCTGGCCGGTCCTGCTCAGTGGACGGGCAAGGACCTGACCAGGTTGGCGAGTTGGACCCGGGAGCTGATCGAGAGCTTGCGGAACACGGACGTCAGATGGGTGTTGACGGTGTGCGGGGACACCACCAGCGCGTCGGCGGCCGACCGGTTGGTGTGGCCCTCGGCGATGAGGCGGGCGACCTTCTCCTCGGAGGCGGTGAGGGAACCCCAGCCCTGGACGGGACGCGCTGCTCCGGCCGCCCGGCGGCCACCGGACCCGGCGCCTTCGAGCGCGCGCTGCTGGTGTGCCGCCGCGGCATGGGCGCCCGCCTCGGCGAACGCGCCGCGCGCGTGGGCCAGCGCGGCCACCGCCCGGTCCTTGCGGCCCGCCGCCAGGAACACCCGGCCGAGGTCGGCGTACGCGGCGGCCCGGGCCAGCGGGCGAGGGCTCGCCGAGAGCAGCTCCACGGAGTGTTCGAGCAGGGCGGGATCGTTCCGGACGAGCCCGCGGGCCTGTGCCGCGACGCCGGTGGCGGTCGGCACGGACGGATTGCGTTCGGCATGGGCCTCGGCCTGCGCGGCGAGGTCCTCGGCGAGCTCGCGGTTCCCGTCGCGCAGGGACATCCGGACCGCGGAGTCGACCCAGTCCCGCAGCAGCCGCCAGCGCATGAAGGACCCCTCCCGCTGGACCTGGCGGATCCGGTCGACGGCGAGCCCGGTGTCCCCCTCGGCCTCGGCGTGGACGGCCTCCAGGAAGCGGACCGCGGCCGTGTTGCCCGGGTTCGGTCTGACCGCGAGCCCTTCCCGCGCCGCCGCCAGGTGCTCCCGCGCCGCTTCCCGGTCGCCGCGCAGCAGGGCGGTCCGCGAGCGGATCACGCGGCCGTTCACCTGCTGGACGGGGATCCCCACCTCGTTCTCCAGGCGTTCCATGGTCGCGAAGCCGGCATCGGCGTCGTCGAGCCGGCCGAGGCCCAGGTCGTGCTGGCCCTGCGCCCAGAGCAGCATGGCCTGACGCGTCGTCCCGGCCTTCTCCGCCGCCCGCGGGAGCAGGCGTTCGGCGGATCCGAAGTCGTCCAGGTGCAGGTGCGCGACGATCTCCTCGGGGAGGAACACGGAGTCGATGGCGCTCAGCGCGGCGAAGCGCGCCAGCGCGAGCGCGTTCTCACCCGCGTTCAGCGCGATCTCGCCGAGCCCGGAAAGGGCCAGCACGTGGGCCTCGCGGTCCCCGGCCGCGGTGGCGTCGCGCAGCGCGCCCTCGCCGGCCTCGCGCGCGGCGGTGAGATCACGGCCCCGGGACAGCGCCAGGGCGCGCAGGGCCGCCAGCCGCGCGCGGACCTCCGGGGTGGCGCCGCCCACGCCGAGGGCGGCTTCGGTGCGGCGGCGCAGCTCCTCGGTGAGGTCCATGGTCCACAGCGTCCCGCCGAGGGCGGCCTGGAGCCGGCCGAACACCTCCAGCGGCGGACGGTCGGCCAGCAGCCGGTCGCCCGCCGACAGCGCCTCCCGGTTCCGGCCGGCCCGGGTCAGGGTGAGGATCGCCTGCTCGCCCACGGAGAACCTCAGCGGCCCCGGGCCCGGCGCCAGGTCGAGGGCGCGCGTGATGAGATCGGCGGCCAGGCCCGGTGTGACCGGCAGCACGTCGTCGGCCGCCCGCCGCAGCAGCGTCACCGCCTCCTCGTCCCCGGGCAGCGAGCCCCGAAGGAGGTGCGGCACCGCGTCGGCCGGCGGCCGGCCGGCGGCGACGAGGCGGTGCGCCGCCTCGCGGTGCAGGGCCTTCCGGGCCGAGGGCGGGATGTCGGCGTAGACCGCCTGGCGCAGCAGGTCGTGCCGGAAGACCAGCTGCTCGCCGTCGTCGTCCAGGAGCCCGGCCCGCACGGCCTCCTCAAGGGCCGGGATCAGCGCGGCGGCGGGCCGGTCGCAGAGCGCGGCGGCGTCGTCGAAGCCGAACCGGCGTCCGAGTACCGCTCCCATCTGGAGGAAGCGCAGCGTGTCCGGCCGCAGGGACTTGAGGCGGCCGCGGACGCCCACCACGAGCCTGGCGGGCATGACCTCCGTCGAGGTGTCGACGGTCCGCAGCCCGGCCAGCATCTCGACGGCCAGGAACGGGTTCCCGCCGGCGCCGTCGAGCAGGTCGCGCACCCAGGCGTCGACCGCTGTGCCGAGGGTGTCGTCGGCCAACTGGCCGATGGCCGCGCCGGACAGCGGGCCCAGGGGCACCGTGATCGTCGGCAGGCTGCCGGTCGCGGCGGCGAGGACCTCCTCCGCCGGTCCGGAGGGCTCCCGCCGCCCGGTCAGGATCCAGAGGACCGGCGAGGTCCGCAGGCGGGTCGGGAGCTGCTGCAGGGCGAACCGGCTGAGCGCGTCGGCCCACTGCACGTCGTCCAGGCAGATCAGCACCGGCGTGCTGCCGGCCCTGGCCTCGATCGCCTCCGCCAGACGTTCCACCAGCCAGATCCGCTGGTCGTGATGGCGGGCGAGGTCGCCGAAGGTGTCGCCGGACAGCAACGGCGGGTCGCCCTGGAGGAGGCTGGTGGCCAGGGAGGACAGCGGCACGATGTGGTGCAGTTCGTCGGCCTTGCCGAGGCCGACCGAGAAGCCCGCCGCCCTCGCCCTGGAGACGGCCTCGGCGAGCAGGGTGGTCTTCCCGATGCCGGGTTCCCCCTGGATCAGGGCCAACCCGCCGCTTCCGGTACGGGCCACCGAGGTGATCAGCGTCTGGAGCTCTTCGAGCTCGGCCTCCCGCCCGCGGAGGCCACTGCGGGACAGCGGACCGCCCGACCCTGCCATTGACGCCTTCCCGTTCGCACTCGCCCTGCCCGAGCCCGGTCCCGCCCGGGCCTGCCTTGCCTTGCCTGGCCTTGCCTGGGCCTGGTCCCGCCCGTGTCCGGGGACGGTCCCGCCCTGCCGCCGGTCGTGGCTACCCGAGGGTACGCCGTCCGTGGGCAAGGGTGACGCGGGGCTTCGCGGGGCATCACGGGAAGCGGTGTCGGGGCCGATGTTCCGGCGGCGCACCGCGACGTGCGGGTCCGCGCACCGTTCGGCGGCCGAAGGAGGCGGAACGGAGCCGCTCCGCCGTCGTGCCGCTCCGGTTGCCGCCGTCGTGCCGCCCGGGGCTGAACGCCCTTGCTCCGTCGGCGATTCCACGAGCCCCCGGACGTGTCCGACGGGCGGGCGCCGCCCATGGCGCCGGCCCGTCCGGACCGCTTCGTGCTGCGGAAACGGTGGGTTTGAACGTTTGTCGACCTGTTTCCGTATTTGTATGAATGGCGCCGGGACGATCGTGACCACCGGCGTGGTGGGCGGCCGTCCCCTGACCCAGCACCCCACGAAACCGATCGGAGCCCCTCGTGATCCTGTCGGGACCCTCTCCCCTCCCCGCGAACGAGCACCTCCGGGACGCCGAAGGCTGCATCGACATCCTCTCCGCGCCTCCCGGCGTCGACCCCGGGGACTGCCTCTACGTCGTCCTGCACGTCGACGGTTCGGCCCTCGTCCGGCGCCACGGCGGCAGCACGGTGCTGATTCCCGGGGACCTGCTGATCAGCACCTCCCCGCATCCGGCGGGCCTGTTGAGGGACGCCGGGTGCCGGATGGTCCGGTACCGCGTCCCGTGCTTCTATCTCGGCGTGCGCCGCGACGACGTCCGACGGACGGGCGGGCTGGTGGTGCGGGGGAGCGAGGGAGTCGGGTCGCTCGCCTCGCGGCTCCTGCGGACCCTCGCCACCCGGACGCGGGCGCACCGGGCCCGGCCGGGCGACTACCTCGCGCGCAGCACCTCCGACATCCTCGCGATCCTGGTCGCCGAGCTGATGGAGCGGGAGGCTCCGGAGGATCCGAGCGGTTCGGCGCGGCTGCTGGCGCGGATCCGCGCCCACATCGAGGAGAACCTCGCCGACCCCGGCCTGACGCCGGAGTCGATCGCCCGGTCGCAGCACATCTCGGTGCGGTACCTGCACAAGCTGTTCCAGCAGGACGGGACGACCGTGGGCCAGTGGGTGCGGCAGCGTCGGCTGGACGCCTGCCGCCGGGAACTGGAGCGGCCGTCCCGCCGACCGACCGGTGTGGCCACTGTCGCGCACCGGTGGGGGTTCGTCAGCCACTCCCACTTCAGCCGCGCCTTCCGCGACGCCTACGGGATCTCGCCCCGGGAGTGGCAGGCCTACGCCGCACCGGCCGACGGCCGTCGGCCCTCCTGACCCCCCCGTGGGTGTGCTCCCCGTGCACCGGGGCTTGCCCCGCAGCGCATGATCGCACCACGGTTCGGACGGCCCGGCCCGCGCAGCAGTGGGGAACCCGGACCCCGGGGTGCGCCGCCGGCCGGCGGCGGATGACGCGCCGCTCACCCCCGCATAGAATCCGTGCACGATCAGACCACTGGGCCCGGCTCCCGGCAGTAGCGTCGGGTGGCGTGCTCGTGGCGTACTCGTGGCGTGCTCGTGGCGTCGGAGGATGACCTTCCGTCCGGTGCGGTCCGGGTGGGCACCCGGGCCACGTGCCGCGTGCAGCGCCTTCCCGATCACGCCAGGAGCGAAGATTGTCCGACCCCACGCCCCATCGGGCCCGAAGACTGGTGCTCGACCGGGAGCTCCAGGAGTTCCTGGACGCCCGGACCGGAGCGGCGGCGACGGAACCGCCGGACCTCTCCTTCCTCGCCCTCGACAGTCTGTCGAGCGTCAACCCGGACGCCGACGGGGAGTTGGACGATCCGTACGGCACCGAGACGGAGTGGCTCGTCCTGCCCTGCGGGCCGACCGGTCGGGTGCGCGTCCAGGTGACCAGGCCCACCGGCACCTCCGAGCCGACCCCCGTGGTGCTCTTCCTGCCGGGTCTGGGCTGGTCGCTCGGCGACGCCGCCTGCTACGCGCGGATGGTGCGGGACTTCGCCCTCGGGGCGGACGCCGTCGTCGTGTACGTGGACTACGACCGGGCGCCCGCGGCGCGCTATCCGGTGGCCGTCGAGCAGTGCTACGCGGTGGCCCGCTGGATCCACGAGCACGGCCGCGCGATCGGACTGGCGGGGGACCGGATCACCGCCGTCGGCGACTCCGCGGGCGCCAACCTGGTGGCGGCCGTGACGCTGCTCGCGCGCCGCCGCGGGGACGTGCGGCTGCTGCACCAGGTGCTGCTCTGCCCGGTGACCGACGCGGACTTCGACACCGCGTCCTACCACCGGTTCGCGACGGGCTACTTCCTGCACCGCGAGCACATGCGCCGGTTCTGGGACGACTACCTGCCCGACGCGTCCCGCCGGACGGAGGCCACCGCGGCGCCCCTGCGGGCCCCCTTGGAACAGCTGGCCGGCCTTCCTCCGGCCCTCGTGGTCACCGCGGAGGCCGATGTGCTGCGGGACGAGGGCGAGGCCTACGCCGCCAGGCTCCGCGCGGCCGGCGTCCCCGTGGTGTCGACCCGCTACCAGGGGGTGACGCACGGCTTCCTGCTGATCGGTGCGCTCCACCCCACCGGGAGCAGCCGCGCCGCGCTGATCCAGGCCATGGACACCGTCCACATGGCCCTGCACCGCCGGCCCTGGTGACGCGGTGGCCGTCGGCCGTGCCCGGGATGGGAGCGGGGCCTGGCGGTGTACCGGGGAAAATCCAGCGGAGCGGACGGCCGCGCGCTGCTACGGTCGGGCGCCATGAGCTGGCTTCCCGATGACTTCGTCCACCCCGTCCTGGTACCGCTGCCGGGCGGTGGCCATCACCTGCGGCCGATCCGGGAGGCGGACACCCGGCTCGACTATCCGGCCGTGATGGGTTCGCGCGAGCGGCTGTGGACCATCTTCGGCCCGGCCTGGGGCTGGCCCGCGGCCACCATGACCTACGAGGGCGACCAGGCCGACCTGTTGCGGCACGAGAAGGAGATCGCCGCGCACCAGTCCTTCAACTACGCGCTGTTCGACGCGGCGGAGACGGCTCTGCTCGGCTGTGTCTACATCGACCCGCCGGAGCGGGCCGGCGCGGACGGCGAGGTCTCCTGGTGGGTGGTGGACGAGCTGGTGGGCGGCAGGGTCGAGCAGGCCCTCGACGCGCTGGTGCCGCGGTGGATCGCCGCCGACTGGCCGTTCGAGCGGCCGCGTTTCCTCGGCCGCGAGATCTCCTGGTCGGACTGGCTCGCCCTGCCGGAGCATCCCGGCACGTCAACGGCTGCCGCCCGTACCGATCTCGAAGGCTGACGATCGAACGGTGGTCCCGATCGGGTGACCATGGCGGTTTCCGCGCCGGACAGCAGGGCCTCCGGGTGGCTCGGGGGCGCGATCCCGTTCCGAGCGGTTCCCGGAAACCCCGCTGTCCGACCCGCGCCCGGATTCCGTGGTTCCGGCCGAACGATGTCGGCCCGGCAGGAACCAGGCACGTGCGGGTCGTCAGAGGCCGAGGATACGGGCGGCGTTCTCCTTGAGGATCAGGGGGCGGACCTCCGGCTTGATGCCGAGGGTGTCGAAGTCCGCCAGCCAGCGATCGGGCGTGACGACGGGGAAGTCCGAGCCGAACAGCACCTTGTGCCGGAGGAAGGAGCCGGCGGCCTTCACGAGCTGCGGCGGGAAGTACTTCGGCGACCACCCCGACAGGTCGATGTACACGTTGGCCTTGTGCGTGGCGACGGAGATCGCCTCGTCCTGCCAGGGCACGGACGGGTGCGCCAGGACGATCGTCAGGCCGGGGAAGTCGGCGGCGACGTCGTCCAGGAGCATCGGGTCGGACCAGCGCAGCTTGATGCCGCGCCCGCCCGGCAGGCCGGCGCCGATTCCGGTCTGCCCGGTGTGGAACAGGGCGGGGACGCCCAGTTCCTGGATCGCCTCGTAGAGCGGGTAGTGCTCACGGTCGTTCGGCGCGAACGCCTGGAGGCTCGGGTGGAACTTGAAGCCGCGGACGCCGTGGTCGAGGACGAGCGAGCGGGCCCGGGCGACGGCGTCCGGCCGGTGCGGGTCGACCGAGCCGAACGGGATGAGGACGTCGCGGTGGGCGGCGGCCGCCTCGGCGATCTCCTCGCTGGACAGGGCGGGGTGACCCAGGCCCGTGGTGGCGTCCACCGTGAAGATCACGGCGGCCGTGCGGCGCTCGCGGTAGTACGCGGCCAGGCGTTCCACGGTCGGTGTGCGGTCCTGGCCGGACTTGAAGTAGGCGGCCGAGGCGTCCATCAGTTCCGCGTCGAGCGCGAGACGGCCGTGGGCGTCCTGCTCCACGTGGACGTGGAAGTCGATGGCGATCGCGTCGGCGGGGTTCATCGGAGTGCTCACAGGTGGTCGGTCCGGTTCTTGGCGTCGAGGAGGAGGGAGAGGAGGGCGTCGCGTTCCGCGACGAGGTCGGCCTCGGCGGCGCCGGCCAGCTCGTCGTTGACGCCTTCGGCTATCGCGCGCGTCAGATCGGGCGTGAGGCGCGGGGTGCCGAGGTCGGCCCACCACTCCTCCATGGGCGGGCCGAGGTGCTCCAGGACGTGCGCGATGCCGCCCGGGCCGCCCGAGAGGTGCTGGTTGAGGAAGGGGCCGAGCAGCGCCCAGCGCAGGCCGGGGCCGTGGGCGATGGCCGCGTCGATGTCGGCGACGCTCGCCGCGCCGCGCTCGACCAGGGAGTACGCCTCCCGCCAGAGCGCTGCCTGGAGGCGGTTCGCGACATGGCCGGGCAGTTCCTGGCGCAGCCGGATCGGACGGCGGCCCAGGCTGCGGTAGAAGCGCATCGCCTCCTCGACGACGGCCTCATCGGTCCGCTCGCCCGGTACGACCTCGACCAGCGGGATGAGGTGGGGCGGGTTGAACGGGTGCCCCACGAGGACCCGTTCGGGATGGGCCGTGCAGGCCCGCTGGATCCGCGACGGCGGCAGCCCGGAGGAGCTGCTCGCCAGGATCGTCCCCGGCGGGGCGGCGGCGTCGAGGACGGTGAAGAGCTCGTCCTTCAGGTCGGCACGCTCCGGGCCGTTCTCCTGGACGAAGTCGGCGTTCGCGACGGCCTCGGCGAGGTCGGACGTGAACGACAGCCGGCGCTGGTCGGCGGCGACGGCCGCCCGGAGCCGCTCCTCCGCGCCGGGCGCGGGATCGGCGGCGACGACCTCGTGCCCGTGCAACAGGAAGAGCGTGGTCCAGGACGCCCCGATGACTCCGGTACCGACGACGGCGACCCTCACGACGCACTCCCGCGTTCACTCCCGCGCGCGGCACCGGCGGCCCGCCTGGCGGCGTACGCGACGAAGGGGTCGAGGGAACGCGGGTCGGCGAGGACGTCCGCACTGGCGACGGACTCGGAACGCTCGCCGAGCAGGATCCGCTTGACCGGCACCTCCAGCTTCTTGCCGGTGCGGTTGCGCGGGACGGCCGGCACCCGCTCGATGACGTCCGGGACGTGCCGCGGTGACAGCGCCGACCGCAGCGCGCGGGCGATCCTCGCACGGAGGGCGTCGTCCAGCTCCGCGGGGCCGGAGACGAAGAGCAGCAGCTCCCCGTTGCCGCCCTCGGGGTCCTCGATGTGGACGACGAGACTGTCCTCGATCTCGGGAAGGTCCTCGACGACGGCGTAGAACTCGGCGGTGCCGAGCCGGACCCCGCCCCGGTTGAGGGTGGCGTCGGAGCGTCCGGCGACGACGCAGTGGCCCTCGGGCGCGAACCGGACCCAGTCGCCGTGCCGCCACACGCCCGGGTACTCCTCGAAGTACGCGGCCCGGTAGCGGGAGCCGTCGGTGTCGCCCCAGAAGCCGACGGGCATCGACGGCATCGGCTCGGTGATCACCAGCTCGCCCAGCTCGCCGACGACCCGTCGGCCCTCGCCGTCGTAGGCGTACGCGGCGACCCCGAGACAGGGGCCGGAGATCTCTCCGGCGCGCACGGTCTGGAGCGGGCTGCCCTGGAGGATCCCGGTGCAGACGTCGGTGCCGCCGCAGCCGACGTTGAGGAGGACCTGGTCCCCGAACTGCTCGGCCACCCAGCGGAAGCCGTCGGCGGCGAGGGGGCTGCCCGCCGCGCCGAGCTGCCGCAGCCGCGACAGGTCGAACTCCTCGGCGGGCCGGATCCCGGCCTTGCGGCAGGCCATGAGGTAGCCGGGGCTCACGCCCATCAGCGTCGTCCCCGTCTCCTCCGCGATCCGCCACTGCTCCCGCAGGTCGGGGTGGACCGGATTGCCGTCGATCATGACGATCGAGGCGCGGACGAGCAGCGCCGAGACCAGGGTGTTCCACAGCATCCAGGCGGTCGTGCTGAACCAGAGCATCCGGTCGCCCGGCTTGAGGTCCCAGCTCAGCGCGTTGTTCTTCAGGTGCTCCAGCAGGATCCCGCCGTGCCGGTGGACGATCGCCTTGGGGATGCCGGTGGTGCCGGAGGAGAAGAGCACGAACAGCGGATGGTTGAACGGCACGGGCTCGAAGGCCGGTTCGGCGGGTTCGGCCAGCAGCTCCGTCCAGCCCAGCGCGTCGGGGAGGGCGTTCGGTCCGTACGGGACGTGGACGATCCGTTCGACGGTGGGCAGCCGGGAGGCGATCTCGGCCACCTCGGTACGGCGGTCGACGTCCCGCTCCCCGTAGCGGTAGCCGGCGACGGTCAGCAGCACCTTCGGTTCGAGCTGGGCGAACCGGTCGACCACGCTGCGCGGGCCGAACTCCGGGGCGCAGGCCGCCCAGACCGCGCCGATGCTCGCGGTGGCGAGGAAGGCGACCAGCGTCTCCGGGATGTTCGGCAGGTAGGCGACGACCCGGTCGCCCTTGCGGACCCCGAGGCGCAGCAGCCCGGCGCGGGCCCGGGCGACCTGGTCGCGGAGCTCGCCGAAGGTCAGTTCGACCGGCGCCCGGGTCTGGGAGCGGGCGACGACCGCGACGGCGTCGAGGTCCTCCTCGCGGCCGAGCGCGTGCTCGGCGTAGTTGAGGGTCGCGCCGGGGAACCACTCGGTGTCCGGCATCGACCTGCGGCCCAGGGTGGCCGTGGGCGGGGTGTGGGGGCGGACGTCGAAGAACTCCCAGACCGACGACCAGAAGCCGTCCAGGTCGGTGACGGACCATCGCCACAGGCTGTCGTAGTCCGGGAAGCTCAGCTGCCGCTGAGTCTCCAGCCAGCGGAGGTAGCGGCCGATCTCCGATTCGTCCCTGACCGAGGGGCCGGGGGTGCTGAGGATCTCGCTCATCGGGCGTCCTTTCCGTGGGGGCCGCGTGCGGCGGCGACCTTCGCGGCGCGGCCGTCGAGGAACGCCCGCATCCGCTCCTGGGCGTCGTGGCTGCCGGCCGCGACGGCCGACATGAGGGATTCGAGCAGCAGGCCGCCGGCGGGCGAGGCCTCGGCGATCCGGGGGAGCGCCTGGAGGACGGCGAAGTTGGTCAGCGGTGCGTTGGCCGCGATCCGCTCCGCGAGCTCCAGGGCCCGGGCGCGCGCCCCGCCCTCCTCGGTCAGGTACTGCGAGAGGCCGGCGGCCTGGCCCTCGGCGGCGTCGAGGACGCGGCCGGTGAGCATCATGTCCGCCATCCGGTGGGCGCCGATCAGCCGGGGGATGCGGACCGAGCCGCCACCGCCGACGAAGAGTCCGCGCTGTCCCTCGGGCAGCGCGTAGAAGGTGGACGGCTCGGCCACGCGGATGTGCGCGGCGGCGGCCAGCTCCAGGCCGCCGCCGATCACCGCGCCCTTGAGCGCGGCCACCACGGGGAGGCGTCCGCCCTCGATGGTGTCGAAGACGCGGTGCCACATGAGCGAGTGCTCCAGCGCCTCCTCGGTGGACCGCTCGGTCAGCTCACCGAGGTCGAGCCCGGCCGAGAAGTGATCACCCTCGGCGTCCAGGACGACGGCCCGGACGTCCGCGCCCGGCGTCCGGAAGAACTGCTCGACGCTCAGCACGGTGGCGTCGTCGAGGGCGTTGCGCTTGGCCGGGCGGCGGAGCGTGAGGATCGCGACGCCGTCGCGGCGGTCGATGGAAAGCGTGGTCAAGAGGGGCTCCTCAACTATCAGGAATCCTGAGTATCGGAGAGTGTTTCGCCGGTAGGCAAGGGGGTGAGGCTAGAATTTTTGACAGGTTTCCTGATGATGGGGGAGGGCTTGTGACGGACATCGCTCCGCCGTCGTTGCTGTACTCGGTGAAGCAGGTCGAGCTGGCCACCCGGGCGCGGCTCGACGAACTGCTCAAGCCCGCGGGCGTCACCGCCCTCCAGTACACCGCCCTGACCGTGCTCGAACGCCGGGACGGCATGTCCTCGGCCGAGCTCGCCCGCAACTCCTTCGTCCGGCCGCAGTCCATGTCCGACCTGGTCGGCGCGCTGGAGCGGCGGGGCCTCATCGCCCGGTCCCCGGACCCGGCGAGCCGGCGCCGCCACGTCATCAGCCTGACGGAGGAAGGCCGCACCCTGCTGGCCCACTACGACCCGGCCGTCCGGGACCTGGAGGACGAGATGCTCACGGGCTTCACGGCCCGCGAGCGCACCGCCTTCCGCGCCTACCTCAACCGCGCCCGCGAGGCACTCGGCCAGCCGAGGGACCTGCCTGCGTCAAGCGCGTCGTCGTAGCCCTGGCGGGCTGGGGCCCGCCGCCGTCGATCCTGTGCGCGCGAAGGACACTTCGACGGCGCTGCCAGGCGATCACGGTTCATCTGAACCCGTAACTTCCTTGCGTAAGGGGCCTGTCCGCAGGTGGCGGCCCACAGGCTGTACCAAGGGAGTGAGTCATGGGTACTCAGATGAAGGCGTTCGGGTTCGGCATGCCGTGGGAATCGATGTACGGCTACAGCCAGGCCGCTCAGGTCGGTGACACGGTCTATGTGTCGGGGCAGCTGTCTCATGACCGTGACGGCACTTTCGTGGGTGCCGACGACTTCGAACTGCAGGTCCGCACCACGCTGGAGAACCTGGACCTGGTGCTGAAGCAGTTCGGGGCCGAGCGCGGCCAGATAGTGGAGACCACGGTTCTGGTGAGGAACCTGCGCGAGAACTTCGACGCGACGGCACGCCTCCACGCCGAGTACTTCGGGGAGCACCGGCCCACCAGCACGGTCATGGGCGTTTCCGACCTGGCGCTGCCGGACCAGCTCGTCGAGATCGGCGCCCTCGTGCGCCTCGATGTGAAGCCGTAGGTGAGGAGTCCGGTCCGGCCATTCCTCGCATGGCCGAGCCGGACACCCGGGACTCCGGCGAGTACGGACGCGTCACCCGGCACGGACCTCGGCTCGGAGCGCCGGGCATCGGTGAAATATTGATTCCGAGCCTGGCGCTCTTGACCATGTCTGAAATGTTTGTAACTCTCGATGTTCCCGCGGCCGCCCGCGTACCCGCCCACCCGCAGCGCGGCGACGCGGCCCGATCGAAGAGGTAGACATGAGTTCTTCAACCACGGTGTTCGTGGCGACCAACGACCTGTCCGGATTCACCCGCGGGCGTGCCGCGCCGGGCAACGCGGCCGACGGTGTGCTGCGCCGCGGGCTGGGCTGGGTCCCGGCCGACCTCGCGGTGACGGCCTTCGGGGAGCTCGCGCCGAATCCGTTCGGCTCGACGGGCGACCTGAAGCTGCTGCCGGCCGAGTCCACCGGCGTGGACATCCCCGCCCGCGGCGATGTGCCGGGCGTCCGGCTGTATCTCGCCGACCAGGTGCTGCCGGACGGCACCCCGTGGGAGAACTGCCCGCGCACCTTCGCCCGCAGGGCCCTCGACGACTTCCGGCGTGCCACCGGGCTGGAGGTGGTGGCCACCTTCGAGCACGAGTTCATGATCCCCGGACTCGGCAGCGGCGCCCCGTTCTCCTTCGGCCGGTTCCGGTCCGCCGAGCCGTTCGGCAGCGAGCTGGTGTCATTGCTGGACCGGATGGGACTCGAACCGGAGACCTGGCTGCCGGAATTCGGCACCGACCAGTTCGAGATCACCCTGCGCCCCTCCGACGCCATGACCGCCGCGGACCGCGCGGTGGTCCTGCGGGAGGTGGTCCGCGACCTGGCGTCGCAGCACGGACACCGGGCCACCTTCGCGCCGCTGCCGCACCCCGACGGCAGCGGCAACGGCGTGCACGTCCACCTCTCCCTGCGTGACGCGGCGACCGGGCGGCCGGTCCTGTACGACGCCGCCCGCCCCGGCGGGCTCTCCGAGCTGGGCGGGCGGTTCAGCGCGGGGATCCTCCGGCACGCCCGCGCGCTGCTCTCGTTCACGGCGGGCAGCCCCAGTTCGTACCTGCGCCTGACGCCCAACCGCTGGAGCTCCGGCGGGGTGTTCCTGGCCGAGCGCAACCGGGAGGCCCTGCTGCGGATCTGCCCGACGAGCACCCTGGGCGGCGGCGTCGTCGCCGACCAGTTCAACCTGGAGTACCGCGCCGCGGACGCGACCGCCAACCCGTGGCTGGTCCTCGGTGTCCTGGTGCGGGCCGGACTGCGGGGAGTGGCGGCGGACTACGCGCAGCCGCGGGTCTGGCCCGAGGAGGCCGGGGAGGCGGACCTCACGGACGTCCCCTCCCTGCCCGGCGGCCTGGAGGAGGCCCTCCTCGAACTGGACAAGGACGAGGTGGTGTCCGGCTGGTTCTCCGCCGAGCTGCTGGAGACCCACCGCTCGGTGAAGCGGTCGGAACTGGCCGCGGTCTCCGGTCTGGACGAGCGGGGCGTGTGCGGGCGGGTCGCCGATGTCTACTGAGCCGATGCCCGCCGAGCCGACGTCCACCGAGCCGACGCCCGCCGAACTGCGCCGCCACATCGCCGCGTTGCCGCTGATCGACCACCACGTCCACGCCTCGCTCGCCTCGCCGGTCACCCGGGGGCGGTTCGAGACGCTGATCACCGAGTCGGACCGCCCCATCCCGGCCGGGGTCACCCAGTTCGACTCCCAGATCGGGTTCGCGATCCGCCGCCACTGCGCACCGCTCCTCGGTCTGCCCCCGCACGCGTCGGCGGACGCGTACTGGGCCGCGCGCTCCGAGCGCACCCCGGAAGAGCTGTCGGACCTCTTCCTCGCCGCGGCCGGCGTCTCCGACTGGTTGTTGGACACCGGGTTCAAGAGCGACGAACTGCTCTCGCCCGACACGCTCGCCGAGCGCCTGCCCGCCCGGTTCTCCGAGATCGTGCGCCTGGAGACCGTCCTGGAGGGCATCGCTCCGACGAGCGGCGCCGCGCGCCTCGCCGACGACTTCCGGACGGCGCTCGCCGATGCCACCGCGTCGGCGGTCGGCCTGAAGTCGATCATCGCCTACCGCTACGGCTTCGACTTCGCCCCCGCCCGCCCCTCCGCCCAGGAGGTGGAACGCGCGGCCGGCGCCTGGCTGCGCGAACTGGAGGCGGGCGCCCCCGTCCGGGTGTCCGACCCGGTGCTGCTGCGGATGGCCCTGTGGACCGGAGTGGACACCGGTCTGCCCCTGCAACTGCATGCCGGGTACGGCGACCCCGACCTGGATCTGCGACGGTGCGACCCGCTGCTGCTGATGCCCTGGCTCAAGGAGATCGAGGGCACCGGCACCGATGTCGTGCTGCTGCACTGCTACCCGTTCCAGCGCAACGCGGGATTCCTCGCCCAGGTGTTCCCCCACGTCTACTTCGACGTCGGTCTGGGGGTGAACTACACGGGCGCCGCCTCCACCGCCGTCGTCGCCGAGAGCCTCGAACTGGCCCCCTTCACCAAGGTGCTGTACTCCTCCGACGCCTGGGGGCCGCCCGAACTCCACCTCCTGGGCTCCGTCCTCTGGCGGCGCGGCATGTCCCGGGCGCTCGGAGGCTGGGTCGAGGAGGGCGAGTGGTCCGAGGCCGACGCCGTCCGCGTCGCGACGATGATCGGACGCACCAACGCGCAGCGCCTCTACGGACTGCCCCATGCCTGACCCGGACGCGTACGAGGCCCTGTGGTCCGCCCTGGACCGGCACCTCCCCGGGGCGCTCGACCTGCGGCGCCGACTGCACCGCGAGCCCGATCTGTCGGGTGACGAGGCGGCGACCCGGGACATGGTGCTGGCCGCGCTGCCGGGCGCCGGCGCGGCGGTCAAGACGGCCGAGACCGGCGCGGTGCTGCGCATCGGCGGGCCGGGGCCGGCGATCGGTGTGCGCGGGGAGATGGACGCACTGCCCGTCACCGAGGAGACCGGTGTCGCCTGGGCGTCGGCGCGGCCGGGGGTCATGCACGCGTGCGGTCATGACACCCACCTCGCCGCACTCGTCGCCGTGGCGGGGGCCCTGGCCGAGACGGGGCCTCCGGTTCCGCTGCTCGCCGTGCTGCAGCCGCGCGAGGAGACCTACCCCTCCGGGGCGCGGGACATCACCACCAGTGGCGTGCTCGACTCCGAGCGGTGCGCCGCCATGGTGGGCGTCCACGTCCAGCCCCTGCTGGCCCGGGGCGAGGTGGCGTGCACGGCGGGGGGTGTCAACGGTTCGTCCGACGAGTTCGAGATCGTCGTGCGGGGCAGGTCCGGACACGCCGCGTACCCGCATCTGACGAACGACGCGCTGCTGGCGATGTCCGAGATCGTCGTCGCGCTGCAGAGCGTGGTGAGCCGGTCCGTCGACCCGATGGCGCCCGCCGTCGTGGGAGTGTCGTCGTTCTCGGCGGGCAACGCCGCGAACGTGATCGCCGGCACGGCGCGGGCGACGGGCACGGTCCGGGCGCTGGCCTCCTCGACCCGGGAACTGGTCCACCGACGGATCACGGAGGTCGCCGAGTTCGTCGCGCGGGCGCACGCCTGCACCGCTTCGGTGACCATCACCCACGGCGAACCCGTGCTCGACAACGACCCGGCCCTGGTGCGGAGCATCACGCACCAACTGGACCGCCGGGGGCTCCCGGTCTCCGGGAACCTGCGCTCGCTGGGCTCGGACGACTTCTCCTACTTCTGCGAGCGGGTGCCCTCGGCGATGCTGTTCGTCGGCACGGGGACGTCCGAGCCGCTGCACTCCTCGCGCTTCCTGCCCGACGACGGGGACGTGCGCGCGCTGGCCACCGCTCTGATGGCGGCGTACCTCGGAACGGCCGCCGCCCTGGAGGAGCGTGCCGGCGCCCGGGGAGCACCGGCCGGGTAGCGGCCCGCCGCGCCGACGGCCCGGGGCCGGGTCACCCGCGGCAGCGGTGACCCGGCCCCGGGCCGTTCAGGCGTGCTCGGACGCCGTCTCGAACCGTTCCATGCGCTCCCTGCCCGCCGCCCCCATGGCGTCCGTCACCGCCGCCACCAGGCTCTCGCTCAGTGCCATCGCGGCCACCAGGGAGTCGAACGGCGAGGCGGACTCCACCCGTGCCGGGAGGACGACCTTGGCCAGCTTGGCGATGGGGGAGAGCCAGTTGTCCGTCATCAGGCACACGGTGGCGCCCCGGGCGGCCATTCCCTCGCTGAAGCGGAGGCTGGACTCGCTGTAGCGGCGGTAGTCGAGGACGAGGAGCACCGTGTTGGCGTCGGCGTCGGCGAGCGCCCTGCGGCGCTCCATCTCCTCCTGGCCGATCACGTCGACGTCCTCGCGCAGCTGCCACAGGTGGATGACCAGGTACTCGGCGAGCAGCCGGCTGAAGCGGCCCCCGGTCACGCGTACGCTCCGGGCCGGGTCGCCGAGCAGTCTGACGAGGGTGGCGAACTCCGACTCCGGCAGTTCCGCGTAGGTGGCCTCCAGCAGTTGCGCGAAGGCCCGCCGCGTCTCCGGCAGCACCCCCTTCGCGGAGACCGACGCCTTCTCGGCGTACTGCTTCAACGGGGAGCCCAGTTCCCCGTTCAACTCGTGGACCAGGGCGCGCTGGAAGGCCGGGAACCCGGCGAAGCCGAGCCGGGTGGCGAAGCGGACCACCGTCGCCGAACTCACGCCGGCGCCGGCGGCCAGGTCCGCGACGGTGGTGAGGCCGGCCGTGGGGTACTGGGCCAGCACCGCGCGGGCGACCTTGCGTTCGCCGTTGCTGAGTCCGTCCATGGCGGAGAGCAGCAGCTTCCGCACCGACGCGTGACCCCCCGGTATCGTCTCCATCTTTCAAGAATACCAAGGAAGGGTGCGCTGAAACGTTCGTTACACCGGACCGCCCCGGGAACGCGACGGCGCCACGGGTCGCCCCCCCGTGGCGCCGCCCGTCGACGAGCCGTCAGCTCCGCGCCTGCGCGAGGACGCCGGCCAGGGCGTCCACCAGCAGGTCGATCTCGTCCCCGGTGGCCACCAGGGGAGGGGCGAACCGCACGGTCGATCCGTGGGTGTCCTTGGCCAGGACGCCGCGCCGCATGAGGCCCTCGCACGCCTCGCGACCGGTCATCAGCCGGGGGTCGATGTCGACTCCGGCCCACAGCCCCCGGGCGCGCACCGCCAGCAGACCGGCGCCGACCAGCTTCCGCAGACCGGACTCCAGCCGCTCGCCCAGTACCCGGGCGCGCTCCTGGTACTCCCCGGTCGCCAGCATCGCGGCCACCTCGTGGCCGATCGCGGCCGCCAGGGGGTTGCCGCCGAACGTCGAGCCGTGGGTGCCGGGGGTGATGACGCCGAGCACGTCGTCGTCGGCGGCCACGGCGGACACCGGGTAGAGGCCGCCGCCCAGGGCCTTGCCGAGGACGTAGACGTCCGGCACGACGTCCTCGTGGTCACAGGCGAAGGTGCGGCCGGTGCGGGCCAGGCCGGACTGGATCTCGTCGGCCACCATCAGCACCTCGCGCCGCGTGCAGAGTTCGCGCAGGTCCCGCAGGAACCCGGGCGGCGGGACGACCACGCCGCCCTCGCCCTGCACGGGCTCGAAGAGGACCGCGACCACCGTGTCGTCGATCGCCTCGTCGAGCGCCCCGATGTCGCCGTACGGCACCCGCGTGAAGCCGGGCGTGAACGGCCCGTAGTGGTCGGTGGCGACCGGATCGTCGGAGAAGCCGACGATCGTCGTCGTCCGCCCGTGGAAGTTGCCGCTCATCGTGATGACGGTGGCCCGGTCCGCCTCCACGCCCTTCACGAGGTAGCCCCACTTGCGGCTCACCTTGACGGCCGTCTCCACCGCCTCGGCGCCGCTGTTCATCGGCAGGACGCGCTCCTTCCCGGTGAGCCGGGCGAGCGCCTCGGCGAACGGGCCCAGCTGGTCGTTGTAGAAGGCGCGGCTGGTGAGGGCCAGCCGGTCGAGCTGCTCGTGGGCGCGCCGCAGCAGGCGCTCCGGGCGGTGACCGAAGTTCAGGGCGGAGTAGCCCGCCAGGCAGTCGAGGTAGCGGTTCCCGTCCACGTCGGTCACCCACGCGCCGTCCCCGGAGGCCAGGACGACGGGAAGCGGATGGTAGTTGTGCGCGGCGAAGCGCTCCGTCTGCTCGATGTGCTCGCGCGCCGTCCGCGACGGGGCCGGCGCGGCCGCCCCCGTCGTGTCGCCCGTGCTCCCGCGGCCCTCGTCGTACTGGTTCATCCCGGCTCGCCTTCCCGACCGCCGATGCGCGAGCGGTCGAAACTGTGGATTCATGAGATATGGGATGGAGCTAACCTGAAATATTCATTCCATTCAAGGGGTGTGCGGGAGTGGCGGCCGCGGCGTGTCGCGCACGGGGCGCGATCGCCTGGAGACCCTCGGTCATCACGGATGGTCAGACGCGCGCGGCCGGTCCCGAACGACGCCGCGCGCACGGCCCTTGACGGCCCGTGAATGTAACGCCTGTTTCGGAATCGGCTATTGACACGTGAAACCTATCGCCTGTTTCATTCTGGCCAAGCGGCGAGGCCCGGCGCCGAGACGGTCGCGGGCGCCGCACCTCCCGAGCGCGCCACTGGAGGCGTCATGAGCTCCCCCGAAGAAACTGCCCGGTTGAACCGCCTGATGTCCGTCGTCGACGGACTGCGCGACGAGATGACGGCGAGCCTGCAGGAACTCGTCCGGATCCCGTCCGTGAGCCCGAAGTATCCGGGAATCGAGTACAAGGACCACGTCGGCCGGGAAGGCGAGGCGACCGCGCTCCTCACCGACCTCTACCGCCGCGCCGGGGCGTCCGTGGACGTCTTCGCCGTGGAGGAGGGGCGCGACAACGCCATCGGCCGGATCGGCGGCAAGGGCGGGGGGAACTCACTGATCTTCAACGGCCATGTGGACGTCGTCCCCGGCGGGGATCCGGCCGGGTGGGCCAAGGCCCCGCCGTTCTCCGGCGAAGTGATCGGCTCCCGGATGTACGGCCGTGGGACCACCGACCAGAAGTCGGGGCTCGTCGCCCAGGCCTATGCCGCGATCGCCCTGCGCGAGGCCGGGATCGAGCTCGGCGGAGAGCTTCAACTGCAGTGCGTGGTCGGCGAGGAGACCGGTGACCACGCCTGCGGGACGGGCGCGGTGGTCGAGCGCGGGTACGTCGCGGACGCCGCGGTCGTCTCGGAGCCGAGCGCGCCGCCCACGCCGCTGTCGATCGTGGTCGCCAGCCCCGGACTGCTCTGGTTCTCCGTCACGGTCGAGGGCAAGAAGGTGCACGGCTCCATGCGGGGCGCCACCGTCCACCCCGCCCACTCCGGCGACCTGATCGGGGTGAACGCCATCGACAAGGTCTTCCTCGTCTACCGGGCGCTGCGCGCGCTGGAGGACGAATGGGCCCGCACCCAGCGCCACGACCTCTGGTACAACGGCCACTTCTCCCTGCTGCCCGGTGCCATGCGCGGCGGCCCCGGTGACCTGACCGTCCCGTTCGCCCTGTCCGACACGGCCACCATCGAGTACGGGGTCATGTACCACCCCGAGCGCTCACCCGAGGACGTGACGGCCGAGATCCAGGCCGTCATCGACCGTGCGGCGGACGCCGATCCGTGGCTGCGCGACCACCGCCCGCACTGCGAGTGGAAGCTCAACTGGGACCCGTTCGTCACCTCGCCCGACGACGGCATCAGCCAGTCCGTCGCCGGCGCGTACCGGACCGCGGCCCAGGGCACCGCCTTCTCCGACCAGCCCTCCTACACCGGGCTCTACGGCGTCTGCGACGCGACCGTGTTCACCCGCACCGGTGTGCCGTCCGTCGTCTTCGGCCCCGGCGACCTGCGCGTCGCCCACGGCAACGACGAGTACGTCGACCTCGACGAGGTCTGGCTCGCGGCCCGCACCTACGCCGTCCTCGCCACCCGCTGGTGCGGCACCGCTTCCCCCGTGTCCTGACCCGGACAGGTCTCCGCCTCGCCGGGTCCCCCACCCGCGCGAGGCGCCCCGG
>NZ_BAAAKJ010000131.1:46285-47786 GCF_039527695.1 Kitasatospora putterlickiae | reverse complement strand
CCGAGGAGAACCCCCACCCGCGAGGCGTCCCCCCCCGGCGCTTCGCCGTCCCTCCCCACGCCCAGACCAGAGGCCCGCTCATGCGCACTGACGTACCCGGCACACGAAGCCCCGAAGACGGCTCACCCGAGGCCTACCGCCAGCCGAAGGGAGTGGAGCGGCACGGCATCGAACCCGTACCGGACGAACAGCGGACCGTGCGCTGGTTCGACCTGTTCCAGATCATCATCAACGTGATGCTCAACCCCGGCCTGATCCTCATCGGCGGACTCGCGGTGGTCTCGGGACTCTCGTTCTGGGCCGCGATCACCGCCCAGGTGCTGGGCATCCTCATCGCCTTCTGCGCCTACACCGTGATGGCCACCGTCGGCGTCGACTACGGCCTGCCCGGGATCGTGTCGACGCGGGCGTTCCTCGGCATCGCGGCCTCCCGCTGGCTGGTCTCCCTGCTGCGCGCCGTCAGCTCGGCCTTCTGGTTCGCCTTCCAGACCCTGGCCGGCGCCATGGGCATCCTGGCCGTGCTGGACGCGTGGCTCGGGGTGAAGCCGCCGCTCATCGCCGTCAGCCTCGTCTTCGCGGTGCTCCAGGCATCCGTCGCCCTCTCCGGGTACGGATCCCTCAAGTGGCTGTCGAAGGTGGCCTTCCCGGTCAAGCTCGTGATCCTCGGGTACCTCTTCTGGCTGCTCGCCAACCACCAGGCGCCGGGCTTCGCGCCGAGCGAGGTGTTCTCCTACTCCGGTTCGGCCGGGTGGAAGTGGGCGGTGTTCGCGGTCTGGGTGAACGCCGTCGCGGCGGCGTGGTTCAGCCAGGTGACGGACGCGGCCGACTACTGCCGCTACTCCAGGTCCCGCAAGGACATGTGGGCCGGCACCATGGCCGCCGCGCTGCTCGGAACGGCCGGATCCGCCTTCTTCGGCGCCTACGCCGCCGCCGCGACCCTCGGGGAGACGGCCAACGCCTTCGAGGTGATCCCCGGCCTCGGCGTCGGCCCGGTCACGCTGGTACTCGTCCTGATCGTGCTCCTCCTGGACAACTGGACGGTCAACGTGCTGAACGTCTACACGGGCGGCCTGGCGCTGGCGAACCTCGCCACCCGGCTGGGGCGCTTCTGGTCGACCATGGTGGTCGCCGCGGCGGGCACGGCACTGGCCGCCTTCCCCGCGCTCATCGACGGGTTCAACGGCTCCATGTCGGCGATGGGCAACGTCTTCGCCCCCCTCGTCGGCGTGATCCTGGCCGACTACCTCGTCATCAAGCGGGGCCGCATCGACGTACCGGCCCTCTTCGACCCCCACGGCCCCTACCGCTACACCGGCGGCGTGAACGTCCTCGCCCTCGCCTGGACGGCACTCGGCGCCCTCGCCTTCCTCGGCCTGCCCGACACGGTGCTGCCGACCCCCCTCGTGGCGATCGCCTGCGGCGTCGGCTACGCCCTCACGGCCCGGATGCTCCCGGCCCGACGGCCCGCCCCCGCGCCCCGCGCGGACGCGCCCGCCGAGCT
>NZ_BAAAKJ010000131.1:42276-46242 GCF_039527695.1 Kitasatospora putterlickiae | reverse complement strand
CCCCGCACCGCCTGGTGCGGGGCCGTCGCCTTCCTGGCGGCGGTCAACGGGCACCTGCTCCGTGAGCACGGTCCGGCGCCGACCGCACCGGTCGGAGCCGGACTCCGGGGTGCGGAAGGCGGGGGCCGCGCGGTGTCCGTGTGTCAGTGCGGGCGGCGGTGCAGCGCCGTGGTGGCGAGCGCGAGGGCCAGGCCGATCGCGCCCAGGGCCGCCGCGATCCACAGCGACGACGTGTAGCCCCCGCCGGCCGAGAGCGCCGCGCCCGCCAGCAGTGGTCCGCCCGCGTTGCCGATGTTGAACGCCGAGACATTGGCCGCCGAGGCGAGGGTGTCGGCACCTCGGGCCGCTTCCAGGACCCGCGTCTGGGAGGGCGGGATCACCGCGGCCCCCACCAGGCCGAAGAGCAGGAAACCGGCGATCGCGGCGGGCTTGCTCTGCACGGCGGGGATCAGAACGAGGGAGACGACCGTGATCCCGGCGAGTGCCGCGTGGAGCGTGGGCGACAGCGCCCGGTCGGCGAGCCGCCCGGCCAGCGGGGTGCCCACGACCATGCCGACGCCGATCAGGACCAGCACCAGCGGGACCGTGCGCTCGTCGAAACCGGTGACCTCGGTGAGCAGGGGCGTGATGTAGGTGAGGACGGTGAGATAGGGCGCCCATCCGAAGGCGGTCGCCGCCAGCGCGAGCCAGACCCGACCGCGCCGGAAGACCGCCCGCTCCCGGCGGAAGCCGGCGTCCCGTTCTCGGGGTATCGCCGGGACCAGCGCCGCGATCGCGGCCAGCAGCACCGCGCCGACGGCGCTCACCCCCCAGAACGCGGCCCGCCAGCCGAGCGCCTGACCCAGCGCGGTGCCACCGGGGACGCCGAGCACATTGGCGAGGCTCAGCCCCATGAAGACCGTGGCGATGGCGCTGGCCTTGCGTTCCGGTGCGACGAGGCCCGCGGCCACGACGGCGGCGGTCCCGACGTAGGCACCTCCGGCGAGGGCCGACAGCACCCGCCCGACGAGCAGCACCCCGTATCCGGGGGCCAGCGCGCTGAGCAGGCCGGCCGTCGTGAAGAGGCCGACCAGCCAGAGGAGCAGGTGCTTGCGGGGGAGCCTCGCGCCCAGGACCGTGAGCAGGGGGGCGCCCACCACCATGCCCGCGGCGTAGCCCGACACGAGCAGGCCGGCCGTGGGCAGCGGGATGCCGAAGTCCGTGGCCACCTCGGGGAGCAGCCCGGCGATGACCACCTCCGTGGTGCCGACGGCGAAAGCGCCGAGCGCGAGGGCCGACAGGGACGCGATGCCCGCTCGTCGGGGAGGGGTGTCGGGCGTTCGGGTGCGGAGCGGGACTGCCGCGAGATCGTTCGTCACGCCATCCAGGCTCGCGCCGCCTCCCGCCGGGAACAGCGCCTCTCCGCGCAACGACCGGTAAGCCCGGCTTACCGATCGATGGTGGGTGCGAGGTCCGGGGCGTTCGACGCGCGGGGCTCCCGGCCGGTGGTCCCCGGTCCGTCGGCCTCCTGCCCCGCGGTCCCCCGTTCGGCCGCCAACCGCGCGGCGGCCTCGATGAAGGCCCCCACCCGCGCCGTCCGTCCCGCCGTACGCCACACCAGTCCGTACTCGACCGGCTCCGCGTCACTGAACGGCACGTACACCACGCCCCTCGGTGTGTAGCTCGCCGCGACATCGGCACCGACGGGGGAGATCCCCTGCCCGGCACCGACCATGGCGAGGGTCTCCTGCATCGTCGCCGCCGACCTGCCCCGCCGCACCGGCTGCCCGCTCGGGGTGTACGGGGGCGCCAGGTGCTCCTGCCAGTAGACCGGTACATCGCCCGAGCACGCGAACACCCGGTCCCGTGCCAGGTCCTCCAGGGACACCGACCGCCGCTTGGCGAGCGTGTGATTGGCCGGGACCGCGAGCAACCGGGGCACCCGGAGCACGACCGGACCGCGCGTGAGGTCGGGCTCCGCGACCGGGAAGTGGGTGACCAGGACGTCCACCCGGCCGGTGCGCAGCGGGCCGAGCAGATCGCTGAGCTGGGTCTCGTGGATCCGCACCTCCGCGTCCGGATGGACGCGGCCGAAGACCCGTGCCGCGTCCATCACGAACTCCCCGGTCGCGCTTCCCAGGTATCCGACCGGCAGCACGCCCGCGAAGCCCCGCGCCTCGGCCTGGGCCCGTGCCACTCCCTCTTCGACACGCCGGTAGCCGGGCTCGATCTCCTCGTGCAGCCGACGGCCGAGAGGCGTGAGGCGCACGGTGCGGCTGGTCCGCTCGAAGAGCGGAGCGCCGATGCGGCGCTCCAGGCTCCGGATCGTCTGGCTGATCCTGGCGCGCGAGACGTGCAGCCGCTCGGCCGTGCGGCCGAAGTGCAGCTCGTCGGCGAGGATCAGGAAGCTCTCGATCTCCAGTCTTTCCAGCACCGGTCGACGGTACCTCGCCGGCCCACGCGGTGCGGCCGGGTCGGCAGGATGCGGGCCCGGTCCCGCATGGCGCGCGGTGTTCGAGCGGGCCACCCCCCTTCGCGTTCAGGACAGTCCTGAGGCGCTCCAGCCGGGGACCTGGAAGCGGGCGGTGAGGGCCTCGCTGTGCACCTCCTCGCCGCAGGCGCGGCACACGGTGACGGGGTCGAGGTCCGCACCGCAGGAGTGCTCGAAGACCGTGGGCGGCACGTCCCTCAGGTGGCGGTCGCCCCAGCGCAGGAGCATCAGCAGGACTGGGCGCAGCTCCTCGCCGGCCGGAGTCGGCCGGTATTCGTACCGGGGCGGGCGCTCGTTGTACCGGACCTTCTCCAGGACCCCCGCGTCGACCAGGCGGCGCAGCCGCGCGGTGAGGATGTCGCGCGGCGCGGCGGTGTTGCGGGCGATGGCGTCGAACCGGTGGACGCCGAAGAAGACCTCGCGCAGGACCAGGAGGGAGTACTTCTCCCCGACGACGCCGAGCGCGTCGGCGATGGAGCAGGGGCGGGGTGTCGCCGGTGCGGTCATGCCACCACGGTACGGCGGACGGGTTTGCTTTCCCAACCCGCCGCCGGCAGCCGTCCCCCCGCGTGCGCCGACGGCCTCCCTGGGCCGGCCGTTCCGCCCGGTGGCTTGATGGTTTGTTTTTCAAACTCACACACCTATAGTGAGTCAGTCCTGTTTTCCAACTCTCTGGCCCGGGCACTCCGCGGGGCCGATCGAACGAGGAGGCCACATGAGGGCTTCACCATCCGCTGCCACGGGTGCCACCAGCGGGGCGTCCCACGAGCCGCCGGACGAGGCGTCCGACGAGGCGTCCGACGGCGCGTCCGACGGCGCGGTGCGGGCGGAACGCGGTGACGCCCGCGACAGGCGCCCCGGGCCGGTCCTCGTCGCCGCCTGCCTGGGACTGTTCACGGTGTTCCTCCAGACCACCGAGACCATCGGCACGCTCGGCGCCGTCCAGGCCGGCCTGCGCGTCGACCCCGCCGCCATGGTGTGGGTACCGAGCATGTACACCCTGGTTGTGGCCGCCTGCGTCCTGGGCGGGGGAGCGCTGGCCGACCGGTGGGGCCGCCGACGCGTCTTCCTCGCCGGGACCGCGGCGATGGCCGCGGGCGCGCTGGTCCTGACGCTCGCCGACGACCTGGCCACCGTCCTCGCCGGCCAGGCGCTCGCCGGCCTGGGCGGTGCCCTGATCACCCCCAGCTCGCTCGCGCTGATCACCCACGCCGTCCGCGACCCGCGCCGCCGCGCCGGGGCGATCGCCGCCTGGGCCGCCGCCTCCGGACTGGGCCTGGCCCTCGGCCCGCTCGTCGCGGGCCTCGCGCTGCGCTACTGGACCTGGCACGCGGCGTTCTGGCTGAACATCGCCATGGCCGGCCTCGCCGCGGCGGTCGCGCTGGGCCGGGTCGTCGAGTCCCGCAACCCGGCCGCCCGGCGCGTGGACTGGGCGGGGCAGGTCACCGCCGCCGCCGGACTCGCGCTGCTGGTCTTCTGGCTGATCGACGGCGGGC
>NZ_BAAAKJ010000131.1:36116-42269 GCF_039527695.1 Kitasatospora putterlickiae | reverse complement strand
GCCGTGGCGGCGGTCCTGCTGCTGGCCGCCTTCGTCGTCGTCGAACTGCGCCACCGCGCCCCCATGGTCGACCTGCGGCTGATGCGCGACCCCTCCTACAGCGCCTCCCTCCTGCTGGCCGGGGCCGTCCTGTTCGGCTTCGTCGGGCTCTCCCTCCTCCAGGTGATGTGGCTGGAGCGGGTGCGAGGGCTGACCGCCCTTCAGGTGGGCGTCCAACTCCTCGCGGAATTCGGGGCGTTCATCGTGGCCTCGGTCCTGGCCGGGATGTTCGTGCGCCGGCTGGGCCCGCGGGTCCTGATCACCGTGGGCCTCCTGCTGGCCGCGGCCGGGGCCGCACTGTTCGCCCGGATCGAACCGGACACCGCGTTCGCCGGATACGCCGCCGCCTTCGTCCTGTTCGGCCTCGGCTGCGGTCTCGCCAACGCCCCCTCCACCGCGCTCGCCGTCAGCCACGTCCCGCACGGCCGCGAGGGCGAGGCGGGCGGCACGGTCAACGCCGCCCGCCAGATCGGCGCCGTCCTCGGCACCAGCATCCTCGGCACACTGATGACCTCGACCTTCGCGGAACGCCTCACCCGCGTCCGCGACCCCCGCGCCGCCTTCACCTACGCGGTCGGGCACGCGACCTGGGTCGCGGTGGCGGTCCTGCTCCTCGGCGCGGCCGTGGCGATCGGGCTGTCGGCACGCTCTCGCGGCACCCGCCGCAGGACCGTCACCGGCTGACCGCGGCCGTCGAAGTGCCGGGCGGCGGGCTTCTCCCGGCGCCGGACCCGCCGTGAGACCGCACGGCAGCGCCCGTGGGTCCGACCGCGGAGCCGGTGTGACGCACGGACGCAGTCCCGGACCACCGGGTGGGGCCGGCCGGCCCCACCCGGTGGCGGTCCTACTCCGTCCTGGGCGCGGCTTTCCTGTCGGGCGGCGCGTGCCGGACGTTCAGTACACGGTGGGCTGGACGGGCCGATCGGTGCGCCGGTGGGTACTGAGGAGCTGCGCGCCTCCTCGGGTGAGCAGTCCGACGTCGGTGCCCACGGCGATGAACTGGCAGCCCGCCGTCCTGGCGACTGCCGCGAGCCGCTCATTGCCGGCCAAGGTCCCGACGGGCTTGCCCGCGTGGTGCGCGCGCTCGACCACGTGCCGGAAGGCCGCGAGCACGTCGTCGTGGGTCGGCTCGCCGAGGTGGCCCATCGTCGCGGCGAGGTCCGAGAGTCCGATGAAGATCGCGTCGATGCCGTCCACGGCTGCGATGCCGTCGATCGAGGCGACGGCCCGGGGAGACTCGATCTGTGCGATGACGAAGGTGCGGTCGTTCGCGGTCGACAGGTATTCCGTGTCCTGCCCCCAGCGTGATGCGCGGGCCAGCGCGCTGCCGACACCGCGTGTTCCCTCGGGCGGGTACCGCGTGGCGGCGACCACCGCCGTCGCCTGCTCCGGCCCGTCGATCATGGGCAGCAGGAGGGTGCGGGCGCCGATGTCGAGGTAGCGCTTGATGTCCTCGGGCCGGGAGGTCGGCGGTCGCACCACCGGCGTGGTGGATGTCGCGGCGACCGCCTGGAGCTGGGAGACGACGGTCCGCAGGGTGTTGGGCGCGTGCTCGGAGTCGAGCAGCACCCAGTCGAATCCGATCGTCGCGCAGAGTTCGGCCGTGTACGGGTTGGCCAGTCCGAGCCACAGGCCGATCGACGGGTGCTCCCGGCCGCCCGCGAGGAAGGTGTGCTCCTTCATGCGCCCGCCTCTCCGGTGCGCGTGCCGAACCGGCAGGCGATGGAACCCAACGGCCCGTAGTCGACGTGGAAGGTGTCCCCGGGGCGGGCGAGGACCGGTCGTGTGAACGATCCCGACAGCACGACATGGCCGGGTTCGAGCACGACGCCCCGGGTGGCCAGCCGGTTCGCCAGCCAGGCGACACCGGTCGCCGGATGGTTGAGCACCCCCGCGGCGACGCCGGTCTCCTCGATCACCGCATTGCGATGGCAGATGGCGCCGACCCATCGCAGGTCGAGGTCGTCCGGGCGCACCGGCCGCCCGCCCAGGACCACACCGGCGTTCGCGGCGTTGTCGGAGATGGTGTCCAGCACCGTCCGGGTCCGGCCGGTGTCCCGGTCCCGTTGTTCGACGCGCGCGTCGATGATCTCCAGTGCGGGCATGACGTAGCGGGTGGCGTCGAGGACGTCCATGACGTCGCAGTTCGGGCCGGACAGCTCGGCGCCGAGGACGAACGCGAGCTCCACTTCGACACGGGGGACGATGAACGACTCGATGGGCAGGTCCGCGTCGTCGGCGAAGAACATCTCGTCGAGCAGGACCCCGTAGTCGGGTTCGGTGATGTTCGACGACATCTGCATGGCGCGGGACGTCAGCCCGATCTTGTGGCCTCGAACGCGTTGGCCGGACCCGGCCTTGATGGCCATCCAGGCCTGCTGCACGGCGTAGGCGTCGTCGATCGTCATCCGCGGATGCAACAGCGACAGTTGCCGGATCTGCTGACGGGTGGTCTGCGCCGTTTCGAGGCTCTCGGCGGCGTTCTGAATTTCGGCGGCGGTCAGCACTGCTGCCCTTCTCCATTCGGCTCGTGGTCGTTGTCGGTGATTCCCCCGGATGTGGTTCGGCAGGCTGACGGTCCGGCACCTAGACTGTTGCCATGCCTCTGCCACAGAACAGCGCTCTCAGCCGCCGCCGGCGGTTGGCGGCCACCCGTATCCAGCGGACCGCCGCGGAGGCGATGCGCCCGGTGCTGCGCGTGATGTCGCGGTCCGGGCCGGACCGCGACATCAGCGCGGCGGCACTCGGTCTGACCATGCTCTGGCTGGCGGACGACGTGATCGCCACCGTGAACCGCAAGCTGGACCGGCTCGGCATCTCGGAGAACAAGCTCGACATCCTGATGATCTTCGCCGCGCAATCCGCCGAGGACGAGAAGTCGCACGGAATGCGGCAGACGCCCAGCGGGATCTCGGACTACTTCGGCATCTCCAAGGCGAGCGCCACCGGCGTGATCGACTGGCTTGAGAAACGCGGGCTCATCACCCGGACCCGTCAGGTCCAGGACCGCCGCAGCACGCCCATCGAGATCACGCCGACCGGTGAGCGGTTCGTCGCCGACGCGGTGCCGGTCTTCGAGGGCGCCTGCCGGGACCTGGTCGGTACGCTCAGCGACCGGGACCGCAAGGACCTGCAGCGGATCCTCGACAAGCTCTGGGTTCATCTCAAGGATTCCGAGTTCTGGTCGACCGACGAGGACTGAGCCCGGCGCCAGTCCCCGGCCTCGATCCGGGCGACCTGGAACGGTGCGGTGGTGGTCGTGTACCAGCCGCCGCCGTGCATCCGTCCCACCAGATTCATCCGCCCCGCGTCGATGTGGCCGCGGTCCGGGTTGAGGACCACGTCGTCGTCGACGTGGGCGTAGAGGATCTCGCCGATGAACAGGGCGCGGTTCTGGCCGAGTTCGACGGTGCGCGTGTAGGCGCATTCCAGGGCGACCGGACTGCCGGCGATGCGCGGCGGGCCGACGGCGAGCGAGGGAACCGTCGTGAGGCCGGCCTCGGCGAGCTCGTCGATGTCCTCGGAGAATTCGATGGCGGTGACGTTCATCGCCTCCAGCAGGTCCGCGCTGACCATGTTGATCACGAAATCGCCGGTTTCGACGATGTTGCGGGCGGAGTCCTTCGGACGCCCGTCGCGGTTGCCTATTCCGAGCACCACGACGGGCGGGGTCCCCGACATCAGGTTGAAGAGCGAAAAGGGCGCCGCGTTGAGCCGGCCCCGCGCGTCGCTACTGGTGACCCACGCGATCGGCCGGGGAACGATCAGCGAAGCCAGGAGGTTGTAGCGGGGTTTGGGGGCCATGGCGGCGACGTCGAAGAGCATGTGATCCTTCTGGTGCTACTGGCTCGGGCGGGTGCTGTCTCCCGGCGGCCCGGCGGCCCGGCGGCCCGGCGCCGATCGTGCCGGGAGACAGTCGACGTACGACAACGGGTCGCCGGTACCGGGCTGTTGCGCGGCCGAGTGCTCGAACCGGTCCGTCGTGTGACGCGTCAGTCGGAGGGAGCGGCCGGCACGGACCGCTGACTCCTGCGGCACCGGCACAATCCGAGTTGGTGGATCTCCACGAGGTTGTTCGCGGGGTCGCGGAGGAAGAGCTGCTTGAGGTTCGGCGAAGCGACGTTGTCGAGCGTGAAGTACTCCACTCCGAGGCGTTTGAGCTCTTCCTCGGCCTCGATGATGTCGTCGACGGCCAGCGCGACGTGGTTCTCGACGGGGTCCTGCCCCGGCCCCTTGCTGTACGGCGACGGTCCGTCGCTGCCCAGCAGGTGGATCTGCACATCGCTGGGGATGTCCAGGAAGTAGCCGTGGATGCCGGGAATGTGCCAGCGCCCGGCGTCCTGCGTCAGGTTGAGCACGTCGCGGTAGTAGTCGCGCGCTTCATCGGCGGTCCTGTTGTCCATTCCCAGGCCGACATGGTGAAGCTCACGAATCTGAACAGCCATCCTCACCTCCGGAGTCATGTGTAGTACGGCACCCGTACCATCTGGTTCACGTACGATCCCCCGTGCGGGCGGCGCTGTCAAGGTCGCGTCGACGGTGAGCGGCACCGATCGGGGTGATCGGTGAGGTTCGGCCAGGTCGGCGAGGCCGAGGCGGTCGGACAGCCTCGCCCGCCGGCTCGGCGAGATCCCGCCGCCGCCGTGCGCGCCGGGTCGTCTGGGCATGTGGGTGGTTGCCCGGGCGTGGCGGCATGCGGCGGATCGGTCGGGGTACCAGAGGGTGCGACCCGGACGTGTGCGAAACAGGAGGAATCCGGCGTGGACGCGATCGTGCTGCTCAAGGACGACCACAAGACGGTGGAGAAGCTGTTCAAGGAGTTCGAGAAGGCCGGTGATGAGGCGTACGCCGAGAAGCGCCGGATCGCCGACCAGGTGATCGAGGAGCTGACCGTGCACGCGGTCATCGAGGAGCAGGTCTTCTACCCGGCCGCCCGCGAGGCCGCCCCCGACACCGGTGACCATGTGCTGTCGAATAATCCGTGGCGTCCGGCCCGGTGGTCCGCCTACGATCCAGTCATGTTCCACGCCGAGTTCCCTCGGTCGTTCGAGGAGGAGGCGGCGGAGCGCCTACTGGTCCTCGACCTGGGGTGCGGCTCGGGCCGCCTCGCCATCGGCCTCGCGGCCGCCGGCACACGGTGACGGGAGTGGACCCGGCCGCAGCGTCGCTCGACGCCGCGGCCTCCGGGGACGCGGCGGCATGTCAACCGGCCACGGCAAGCAGAAAGCAGCCCGGCATGTTCCCTCCAGCCATCACCGAGTTCTGGCGGACTCCTTCCCCGACGAGCCGGCTCCTCTGTGGCGACGACGCCTTCGGCGTCACCGTCGACGCCGCCCTTGAGGAGGGCGAGCGGCTCACCGTCATCACGACGGCCGACGGGGCGACCCGCGTGCGGCTCACCCCGGCGGTCGCCGGAGCGTTGGGCCTGGACGCCGGGACGGCGATTGACGCTCCCGAATTCGGCCGGCGCCTTGCGGCGGCGGGTATCACGCTGCACGGCGCCGACCACCTCTTCTACTTCACCAGCGAGGCGCGGGAGGCACTGCACCGGGAGCCGGACGACCCCTCGGTGCGGCCGCTCACCGAGGCCGACGCGGGGGCGTTCGCCCGGTTCGAGGCGGCAGCCTCGGAGCAGGACCTCGACGACGCCTACGTCGAACTCGACCACTGGGCGGTCTACGGGGCGTTCGAGGACGGGCGGCTGGCGGCCGTGGCGAGCGCCTACCCGTGGGGCCGCGCGCCGCTGGCCGACCTTGGTGTGCTGACCCTCCCGCCCCACCGGGGCAGGGGTCATGCCCGGCGCCTGGTGCGCGCGATCGCCCGGCACGCGCTGGCCCGGGGCTTCGAGCTCCAGTACCGCTGCCAGCTTGACAACCACGCCTCGGTGGCGGTGGCCGGATCGGCCGGCCTGACTCGCTTCGGCAGCTGGGACGTCGTCTCGCCGGATTCCCATCACTAGGGCGCGGCCCTGGAGAGCGGCCTGGAGATCACGGTCTGCCACGTCCCGACGGGCACGTCGAAGTGGAACAACACCGGATACCGGATGTTCTGTCACATCACCGCGAGCCGCCGCGGCCGGCCGCTGACCGGCCAGGAGGTCGTCATCGAGGGACG
>NZ_BAAAKJ010000131.1:24176-36105 GCF_039527695.1 Kitasatospora putterlickiae | reverse complement strand
GGGCCGACGGCCCGGATCGCCCGGTCCGGCCACTATGCTCTGCGGGTGAGCGCTGGAACCGTGAAGAGCCTGAGTCGGGGCCTGGACGTGCTGCTCGGGGTCGCCGGCCTGGAGCAGGGTGCGACCTCGACGGAGGTGGCCGAGCGGCTCGGCCGGAACCGGGTGCAGGTGGCCCGGAGCCTGCACAGCCTTGAGGCGGCCGGCCTGCTCGACCGGGACGCCAGGACCCGGGCCTACGGGCTCAGCTGGCGGCTGCGTACCCGGGCGGTGCTCGCGGCGCGCGCGCGGCTGATGGTGGAGGGGCCGCGGATCCTGCGCGAGGTGGTGGAGGCGACGGGTGTCAGCGCCTTCCTCGCCGAGGTGCGCGGGGACGGTGCGGTGGCCATCCTGGAGGACGTGCCCTCGGGGCTGTCCTGGGTGGGGCGTTCCTACCCGCTGTACTGCGACGACGCGGGCCAGGCCCTGCTCTGGGACTGCACCCGCGAGGAACTGGAGACGGTGTTCGCGGGCACCGAGTTCATCGCCCACGGCCCGCAGGCCCCGGCTGGGGTGGCCGAGTTCGAGGCGCGGCTGATCGCGGCCCGGCGGCGCGGCTACTCCGTCGTGGACGGCGAGTCGCAGCCCGGGGTGTTCGCGGTGGCTGCCCCGGTGAAGGACTTCTCCGGCCAGATCGTCTGCGCCCTGCACACCGAAGGGCCGTCCGAGCGCCTCGCGCCGCTGGCCGAGCGGCATGGCGGGATCATCAGTGAGCAGGCCGAGCGGCTGTCCGCCCTGCTCGGGTGGAGGCCCTGACCTCAAGGGCGTGAGCGGCCTCCACGACCGACTGCGCGATCTCCGCCGAGCGCCCGCCCAGCCGGAACCGGGGGACGGCGATGCTGAGCGCCGCGGTGATGGCGCCGGAGGCGTCCCGGACGGGAGCCGAGAAGTCGACGACATCGTGCTCGAACTCGCGGTCGGCGACGACCACGCCCGCGGCCCTGTCGTTGGCGTTGCGGGCCGCGAGTTCGAGCACGTCCCGGACGGCCAGCGGCCCGCCGCCGACGAACTCCACTCCGTCGAGCAACTCGGCGAGCCGCTGTTCGGAGTGGTCGAGCAGGAGCGCCCGGCCGGGCCCGGTGCACCAGACCGGTGTTACCGCGCCGGGGGCCGCGGCAACCGAGGACGACCAGTGGCTGGGCTGCGCCTCCACGGTGAGCGCCGCCGCCCGTGACCGTACCGAGAGCCAGGCCGGCTCGTGCCAGCGCGACACCAGCCCGCGCAGCAGCGGGCGGGCGGCCTGCGGCAGTCCGGTGTCGCCCGCGGCCGCGGCGAGCGCGAAGTAGCCCGGTCCGACGCGCCAGCCGCGTCCCTGCCCGTCCCGCTCGACCAGGCCGAGCGCGCCGAGGTCCTTGAGCATGCGGGAGATCTGGGCCTGGTCGAGGCCGAGCCGTTCGGCGAGTTGCGCGTTGCCGGGGTAGCCGGTGGCGCCCACTTCGGCGGCCAGGACCGCGTCGAGCAGATCCAGGCCACGGTCGAAGGTCGAGGTCATGGGGCACAGCTTATCGCGATCAATTTGCTCATGAACTATTGACGATTATGAACGCCGATGCCCATCATGGCGAACACGCCGAATCGGGCACCTCACCCCACCCCCACCGGCCACACCCCCAACCGGGCTCCCCGCCCCGGCCGGTACCTCGCTCCCGCTGGCGCCCTCGTCACCCCCACCCCAAGGAACCGATATGACATCGGTCGACTCCGCCGCGCCCCCTCGCGGGCTGCGGCGCCTCGATGTGCTGGCCATGCTGCTGTGCGCGATCGTGGGCCTCGACACGCTCGGCTCGGTCGCCGCCAACGGCCCCGAGGGCCTGACCTGGATGGCCGTGCTCGGCCTGCTCTTCTTCGTGCCGTACGGCCTGCTGATCGCCGAACTCGGCTCCGCCTTCCCCGCCGAGGGCGGCCCCTACGTCTGGACCAAACTGGCCTTCGGCCGCTTCGCCGCCGGCATCAACCAGGTCTTCTACTGGATCAACAACCCGATCTGGCTCGGCGGCTCGCTCTGCGTGGTGGCCATCACGACCTTCGAGACCTTCTTCCACCCCCTGCCCGGCGCCTGGAAGTACCTCGCCGGCGCCGTCTTCATCGGAGCGGCCGGACTCGCCGTCCACTCCCCGGTGGCGATCGGCCGCTGGGTCCCGATCGCCGGTGCCCTCGCCCGGGTCGCCCTGCTCGGCCTCTTCGTGGTCTCCCTCGTCGTCTACGCCGTGCGCAACGGCCTGCAGCCGCTCTCGGCCGGCGACTACGCCCCCACCTACCTCGGACTCGTCGCCCTCACCCCGGTCATCGTCTTCAACTACATGGGCTTCGAGATCCCGAGCGCGGCGGCGGGCGGGATGGCCGACCCCAAGCGGGACGTGCCCGCCGCTCTGCTGCGCGGGGGCGTGGGCTCCGCCGTGCTCTACGGTGTGCCGATCCTCGGGACCCTGCTGGTCCTGCCGCGCGACCAACTCGGCTCGCTGACCGGGTTCATCGACGCCTGCCGCGCCGTCTTCACCGTCTACGGCGGACACGTCGCCGAGGACGGCACGGTCGTGCTGACCGGAGCCGGTGCGCTGTTCGCCAAGCTCGCGGCGGCCGGTCTGATCGTCGGACTGCTCACCAGCGGGACGGCCTGGGCGATGGGACTCAGCCGGGCCCAGGCGGTGGCCTGCGCCGACGGTGCCGGACCGCGCTGGCTGGGCGTGACCGACCGGCACGGCACCCCGGCCCGGATCAACCTGGTCTCCACCCTGGTCGCCGCCCTGGTGATGGTCCTCGCGCTCAGCCTCAGCGCCGGTGACGTCCAGGCCTACTTCACCGCCGGGATCAGCCTGGCGATCTCCGCCACCGCCATCTCCTACCTGCTCACCTTCTCCTCCTTCATCGCGCTGCGCCGCCGGTACCCGGACGTCGAGCGGCCCTACCGGGTGCCGTTCGGCAACGCCGGCGCCTGGACGGCGACCGTACTGACCGTCGGCACCATGGCCTTCACCGTGCTCGCACTGATCTGGCCGGGCCTCGGCGTCGGCTGGTTCGGGACGGCGGGCGACCCGGCCGACTACCTCCCCTCCGGCTTCGAGGGACGCCGCGCCGCGTACACGGCCAGCCAACTCGTCCCGGTGGCCCTGATCCTCGTCCTCGGCTGTGTCTTCTACGCGCTCGGCACCCGTCGGCGCCGCGAACTACCGGCCCCTTCCCTCACGATGCCCGTCCCCTCCGACCGAGGAGTCACCGCAGATGTCCCGTCCTGAACCCGCCCGGACCACGGCCGCCCGCGCCGCCGCGCTGCCGGACCACGCCGAGATCGTCGTCCTGGGCGGCGGTACGGCCGGCTGCGTCGTCGCCGGCCGCCTCGCCGAGCACCACCGGGTCCTGGTCCTGGAGGCGGGCCCCGACTACGGTGCCGACTTCGGTGGCTGGCCCGCCGACCTGCTGGACGCCAGCACCCTTCCCACCTCCCACGACTGGGGATACCAGGGCGCCGGCCTGAACTTCGACCGTTGCCGGGTGATCGGCGGCTGCTCCACCCACAACGGCTGCACCCAGAGCGCCGGCTGGGAGGGGGACTACGACGCCTGGGCGGCCGCCGGTCTGACCGGGTGGGACTCCGTCTCGCTCGCCCCGCTGTTCGACCGGGCGGCCAAGACGCTGCGCTTCCGGACCTACCGCGACGACGAGGTCCAGCCCTTCCAGCGGGCGTTCATCGCCGCGGGTGCCGCGCTCGGCATCCCCGTGCGCCACGACTTCGACCAGCTCGACGGCGGGATCGGCATCGGCTGCGCCCCGGTGAACATCACCCCCGGCGGCGTCCGCTTCAACACCGCCTTCGGCTACCTGGACCCGGTCCGCGACAACGGCAACCTGACCGTCGTCGGCGGCGTCAAGGCCGACCGCGTGATCCTCGACGGCGGCCGGGCCGTCGGCGTGGAGGTCCGCACCGAGGACGGCGCACGGCACCGGATCAGCGCCGGTCTGGTGGTGCTGAGCGCCGGCGCCTACGGCAGCCCCGAGGTCCTGCTGCGCTCCGGAATCGGCCCCGCCGGGCACCTGGCCGAGGTCGGTGTGCCCCTCCGGCACCACCTGCCCGGCGTCGGCGAGAACCTGCACGACCACCCCTCGGTCCACCTGGAATTCGCGGCCTCCGAGCGGCTCACCGCCGACCTGACCGAGTTCGCCCGCACCCGGATGCTGCCGGACGAGCAGGCGATCGCCAAGCTCCGCTCGCCCTACGCCGGCGCCGACGCGCCGTACGACCTGCACGTCTACCCGTGGGTGGAGCGCGACGCCACGCTGCCCACCGGCTGGCGCGTCTTCCTGCCGGTGGGCCTGCTGAACCCCCGTTCCCGCGGCACCGTGCGGCTGCGCTCGGCCGACCCGGACGCGCTGGCCGCCGTCGACCACGCCTACCTGAGCCACCCGGACGACGTCGCGGCGCTCGCCCACGGCCTGCGCTGGGTCCAGCAACTGGACCTCTCCGACTACCTGGGCACTCCGCTGCTCACCCCCGACGCCGACGCGGACCTGTCCGCCTGGATCAAGGCCCACCACCAGCACTACTGGCACCCCGCCGGCAGCTGCCGGATGGGCCCGGACGGCGACCCGGGCGCGGTCGTCGACCACACCGGCAAGGTGCACGGCCTGGAAGGCCTGTACCTCGCGGACGCCTCGATCTTCCCCGACGTCCCGCGCGCCACCCCCGCCTTCCCCACCACCGTCGTCGGCGAGCGGATCGCCGCCTTCCTCCAGGAGACGCTGTGACCTCCACCGCCACCGTCCGGACCTTCACCGACATCACCGACCCGCGCACCGGCGAGGTCTACGACCGGGTACCCGTCGCCACCGCCGAGGAGGTCGACGCCGCCGTCCGCACCGCCGCCGACGCCTTCGACGGCTGGCGCCGCCTCACCCCGGCCCGCCGCCAGGACGCCCTCCTCGCCCTCGCCGACGCGATCGGTGCCCGGGCGGTGGACCTGGCCGAGGCCGAGTGCCGCAACACCGGCAAGGAGTTCACCGAGGTGTTCGAGGACGAGATCTCGTCCGCGATCGACACCTTCCGCTTCATGGCCGGCGCCGCGCGCGGGGCCCACGGGCCCGCGGCGGGGGAGTACGTCGAGGGGCACACTTCGTCGCTGCTCCGCGAGCCGGTGGGCGTCTGCGTGCTGATCGCCCCGTGGAACCACCCGCTCGGCTCGGCGGTCGACAAGCTCGCCCCGGCGCTGGCGACGGGGAACACCGTCGTCCTCAAGCCCGCCGAGACCACCCCGATGACGGCCCGGATCCTCGGCGAGATCTGCGCGGACGTCCTGCCGCCGGGTGTCGTCACCGTGGTCTGCGGCGACCGCGACACCGGCCGGGCGCTGGTCGCCCACCCCGTACCCGCCCTGGTCTCGCTCACCGGCAGCACCCGGGCGGGCCTGGAGGTCACCGCCTCCGCCGGCGTCAAGCGGCTCCACCTGGAACTCGGCGGCGACGCGCCCGCCGTGGTGCTCGCCGACGCCGACCTCGTACGGGCGGCCGACGGCATCGCCGAGGCCGCCTTCTACAACGCCGGCCAGGACTGCACCGCCGCCTGCCGGGTGCTCGTCGCCGAGGAGGCGTACGACCGGATGGTCCTGCTGCTCGCCGACCGGGCGGCCAAGGCCACGGTCGGCCCGCTCAACAGCCGCGCCCACCTCGACCGGGTGGCCGCCTACCTGACCGGTCTGCCCGCGCACGCCACCGTCGTCGCGGGCGGCGGACCGGCGAAGGGGCCGGGCTTCTTCTTCCGGCCCACGGTGGTCGCCGGCGTGCGGCAGGACGACGCCATCGTGCAGGAGGAGGTGTTCGGCCCGGTGCTCACCGTGCAGTCCTTCACGGACGAGGACCACGCCGTCGCGCTCGCCAACGACGTCGCCTACGGCCTGGCGGCCTCGGTGTGGACCCGCGACGGGGCGGCCGGCGCCCGCCTGGCCGCCCGCATCGACGCGGGCACGGTCTGGCTCAACTGCCACAGTGTGTACGCCACCGAGATGCCGCACGGCGGCTTCAAGCAGTCCGGCTACGGCAAGGACCTGTCGACCTACGCGCTCGACGCCTACACCCGGGTCAAGCACGTGATGGCCGCCGTCGACTGACGCCGCCCCGCCCCCGTTCCCGCCCGGGCCCCGCATCCCGCCCGGTGCGGGGCCCGGGCGTCCCCGGGTGGCGCGGGACGGCCGCGTGATGCGGGCATCATCCCCGGGCGCCGACCAGCCCTCTCTCGTAGGCGAGGATCACCAGGCGGTCGCGGTCGCGGGCGGCGAACCGGTCAGCAGGCCGACCGCGGTCGTGCGGCGGACGCCGTGCCGGTGGAACAGGTCCGGACAACCTGCTGGTGATGGTCTGGCTGCACGGCCTGCACGCCGTCGACCCGTTCGAGGCCGTGCTCGCGGAACGCTTTCCGCTCCTGGAGGTCAGGGACCGCACGGTCGTCCTCCGCTCGCCCAAGCGCATGGGCTGGCTGCTCGACGACGCCGGCCGCGCGACCCGGCGCGTCCCCCTCGCCCTGCCGCCGCCCTGACGCTCGTTGCGGCAGTGCCGCTCAACGGGTGCTGTGCGCGCCCCCGTTGACGTGCAGCTCGCCAAGCTCTTCGGCGACGACCGGCGCAGGGTGCTGGCACACGCCGGGGTGGACTCCGCGACGCTCGACCTGCTCAGCGTCCTGCGCCGCAGCGGTCCTCCGTACACCCTGAGCACCCGCGAACTCGGGCGGCGCTCCCTGGTCACGGCCGGAGCCATCTCCCAGCGGGTGGCCCGCGCCGAACGGGAGGGCCTGGTGACCCGACAGCCCGGCACCGGGCGCCCCCGTACCGTCCAGGTCGCCCTGACCACGGCCGGGCACGATCTTGTCGAGGCCACCGTGGACCAAGTGCTCCTGCGCGAGGCCGAGTTGATCGGAGGACTCACTCCGGACCAGCGGCAGCAGCTGACGGAACTGCTCCACCTCCTGCTGACCGACGTGCAGCGGCGCGTCGGCGACGACCGCATCACCCAGGTGGGCGGCGAGGAGTGAAAGCCGCCGGCCGTCGGGGAAAGGGCGCCCGCGTCGTTCCCCCGTGCGGCCGCACTCGAAGCCTGCCTCCGGGGTGCGGTAGACGAGGTGCGGAAGACGGGACCGCGCGGTGCCAGGGCGTGCGACGGTGCGGCGCCGTGGTGGCGAGCGAGAGGGCCGCGCCGGTCGTGCCCGGGGCTGCCGCGATCCACAGTGGCGACGTGGAGGAGCTGGGGGTGGCGCGAACTCCGGGCCCGGAGCGGTGCGCCGGAGCGGACGGCTGACCCGGCCCACGGGGTGCGCGCGGCTCTCCCACTGCGCCGTGACCCGCCCGCCGGCCGTACCCGCACCGTGTCGCGGCCTGCGCTATCGGGACGCTATGCGACTTGGGCAAGATCGACGTCGCACGTCCGGCGGCGGTACCCGCCGGGCATGACGAAGGCGTCCCGGTCGGCGCGCGACCCGTGGGAGCGGGCGCCCCGCCACGGTCCGGCGACTGATGGCCCTGACCGCCGTGAAGGAGTCCGAAGTCACGATGACGCACCCCGACGGTACGGAAGCACCGCTGCTGTGGACATTGGCCGGCAGCGGCAAGGAGTCGCTGGCGGCCGGCGCGCGCGGCCTGCACGCGTACCTGGCCGGTCGTGACGACTGGAGCCCCCAGGACATCGCGTTCACCCTCGCGCGCACCGCTTCCGAGGGGAGCCGGCGGGCGGCAGTGGT
Organism: Kitasatospora putterlickiae; assembly: GCF_039527695.1. Lineage (NCBI taxonomy): Bacteria > Bacillati > Actinomycetota > Actinomycetes > Kitasatosporales > Streptomycetaceae > Kitasatospora > Kitasatospora putterlickiae. The sequence goes on along the minus strand of NZ_BAAAKJ010000131.1, from coordinate 28,355 downwards.
GGCGGACGGCCGTGACGGATTCCTGCAGCGGCTGGACGCGCTCGCCGACGGCAGGAGCATGCCCGGCCTGCTGGAGGGCGCCGCAGGGGAAGGCGGGCGGGTCGCCTTCGTGTTTCCCGGGCAGGGCGCGCAATGGCCCCGGATGGCGGTGGACCTGTTGGACACCTCCACCGTGTTCCGCGAGCGGATGGACGCGTGCGCGCAGGCCCTGGAACCGTTCGTCGACTGGTCGCCGATCGACGTGCTCCGCGACCCGGACGCGCCGGGCGCACCCGCCGGGGACCGGGCCGACGTGGTGCAGCCCCTGCTGTTCGCCGTGACGGTGTCGCTCGCCGCGCTGTGGCGCTCCCACGGCGTGGAACCGGCCGCGGTGCTCGGGCACAGCGTTGGCGAGGTCACCGCCGCCGCGGTCTGCGGCGCGCTGTCCCTGGACGACTCCGCGCGGGTGGTGGCCCTGTGGAGCCAGGCCCAGGCGACCCTGGCCGGGCAGGGCGACATGGTCTCCGTCATGGCCCCGGCCGGCGAGGTCGAGCCGCGGTTGCGCCGCTGGGACGGCCGCCTCGTCGTCGCCGCGTACAACGGCCCGCGGTCCGTGATCGTCTCCGGCGACCGCGACGCCGCGGCCGAACTCCTCGCCGACCTGGCCTCGGACGCGGTGCACGCCCGGCGGATCGCGGTGGGCCTGGCCGCCCATTCCCCCCACATCGACGCGATCGTCCCCCGGATGCGCGCCGACCTCGCACCGATCCGCCCCCGCACACCGCAGCTGCCCTACTACTCCGGACTGACCGGGGGACGGCTGGACGTCCCGGTCCTGGACGCCGACTACTGGTGCCGCAACCTGCGCAACACGGTCAGGTTCCATCAGGCGGCCGGGGCCCTGCTGCGGGACGGGTACGGGGTCCTGCTGGAGGTCAGCCCGCACACCGTGCTGACCTCCGCCCTCGCGGACTGCGCGGAGGAGCACGGCGCGCAGGCCGCCGTCCTCGGGACGCTGCGCCGCGACCAGGGCGGTCCGGGCCGGTTCCTGACCTCGCTCGGTGACCTGTACGTGCACGGGGTCACCCCGGAACGGGAAGCGCTGTTCTCCGGGCAGCACGCCCGGGTGCGGGAACTGCCGGCGGCTGCCCTGGCGGCGCTCGCGGAGCCCGGCCCGGCGGACGTGAACGGGCCCGACGGCGCGGGCGGTGACCGGGACGCCGGTACCGCGTTCCGCGCGGAGCTGGCCGGACTGGACGTACCGGAGCGGCGTGCCGCGCTGGCACGGCTGGTGGGCGATGAGATCGCCGCGCTGACCGGCCGGTCCGATCCGGTCCACCCGGACCTGGCCTTCCTCGACCTGGGATTCGACTCCGTCACCGCCGTGGAGCTGCGCAACCGGTTGAGTGCCGCGACGGCGCTGCGCATCCCGGCGACGGTCGCCTTCGACTGCCCGACCCCGATGGCCCTGGCCGAGTACCTCTGCGCCGTGATCGGCGGCGACCGGGCCGACCGGAACACGGACGCGGACGAGCCGGTGCGGCGGGCCGAGGACGACGACCCCGTGGTGATCGTCGGCATGGGCTGCCGCTACCCCGGCGGGGTCGGTAACCCCGACGAGCTCTGGGAGCTGGTGTCGGCGGGTGCCGACGCCGTCTCCGCGCTGCCCGACGACCGCGGTTGGGACACCGCCGGCCGGTACGACCCCGCACCGGGGACGCCGGGCCGGTACTACCAGCGGGAGGCGGGTTCGCTCGCCGGCGCGGCGGACTTCGACGCGGAGTTCTTCGGCATCTCGCCGCGCGAGGCCCTGGCCACGGACCCGCAGCAGCGGCTGCTGCTCGAAACGACCTGGGAAGTGCTGGAGCGGGCCGGGATCGACCCGGCCACCCTGCGGCGGACCCCGACAGGCGTGTACGTCGGGGCGATGACCATGGACTACGGGCCCACTCTCGAACAGGGCGCCGACGAGGGCGGCCACCTGCTGACCGGCAACACCGGAAGCGTCGCGTCGGGCCGACTGGCCTACACCCTCGGCCTGGAGGGAGCGGCGGTCACGGTGGACACGGCGTGCTCGTCCTCGCTGGTGGCCCTGCACCTCGCGGTACGGGCGCTGCGGTCGGGTGAGTGCTCGCTGGCGCTGGCGGGCGGCGTGACCGTGATGTCCACGGTCGGCATGTTCGTGGAGTTCAGCCGTCAGGGCGGTCTGGCCCCGGACGGCCGCTGCAAGGCCTTCGCGGCGGCCGCCGACGGCTTCGGCCTGGCCGAGGGCGTGGGGATGCTCCTGCTGGAGCGTTTGTCGGACGCGCGGCGCAACGGGCATCCGGTGCTGGCGGTGGTGCGGGGTTCGGCGGTGAATCAGGACGGTGCGAGCAATGGCCTGACGGCGCCGAACGGTCCGTCGCAGCAGCGGGTGATCCGGGCGGCGCTGGCGGACGCGGGGCTGTCGGCGTCCGCGGTGGACGTGGTGGAGGCGCACGGTACGGGGACGCGGCTGGGCGACCCGATCGAGGCGCAGGCCCTGCTGGCGACGTACGGGCAGGACCGTCCGGCGGACCGTCCGGTGTGGATCGGCTCGCTGAAGTCGAACATCGGCCACGCCCAGGCCGCGGCGGGGGTGGGCGGTGTCATCAAGTCGGTGCTGGCGATGCGGCACGGCGTGATGCCCAGGACGCTGCACGTGGACGGCCCCACGCCCGAGGTGGACTGGTCGGCGGGAGCCGGGCGGTTGCTGACGGAGGCCCGGGTGTGGGACGACACGGGCCGTCCGCGCCGGGCGGGTGTGTCCTCCTTCGGTATCAGCGGGACCAATGCTCACGTGATCTTGGAGTCCGCGCCGGCCGAGGCTCCGGCCGGGGCGGGGGAGGGTGCCCGGCGTCCTGGGCCGGTGGTGTGGCCGGTGTCGGCGCGCAGTGCGGAGGCCCTGCGGGCGCAGGCGGGGGCGTTGGCGGCGCGGGTGGTGGCCGAGCCCGGGCTCGACCCGGCGGACGTGGGTTATTCGCTGGCGGTGGGGCGTGCGTCCTTCGAGCACCGTGCCGTGGTGGTGGGCGGCGACCGGAGTGAGTTGCTCGACGGCGTGAAGGCGCTGGCGGACGGGCGTTTGGCACCGGGGTCGGTGTCCGGTGGCGGGTTGGTTTCCGGTCGTTCGGTGCTGGTGTTCCCGGGTCAGGGTTCGCAGTGGGTGGGGATGGCCGCGGAACTGCTGGCCGAATCGGCTGTGTTCGCGGGGCGGATGGCCGAGTGCGAGCGGGCTCTGGCGCCTTACGTGGACTGGTCGTTGGCGGAGGCGCTGGGCTCGGAGGCCCTGCTGGCGCGGGTTGACGTGGTGCAGCCGGTGCTGTGGGCCGTGATGGTGTCGCTGGCGGAGGTGTGGCGTTCGTTCGGCGTGGTTCCGGACGCGGTGGTGGGCCACTCGCAGGGTGAGATCGCCGCGGCCGTGGTGGCGGGCGGTCTGAGCATCGACGACGGGGCGCGGGTGGTCGCGTTGCGTTCCCGTGCGGTGGGGGTGTTGGCGGGCCGGGGTGGGATGGCGTCGGTTCCCCTGCCGGTCGAGGTGGTGCGGGAGCGGATCGCGGGGCGGTTGTCGGTGGCGGCGGTGAACGGTCCGTCGTCGACGGTGGTGTCGGGTGACGCGGACGCGGTGGCGGCGCTGGTGGAGGCCCTGGTCGGGGAGGGGGTGCGGGCGCGTCTGATCGAGGTCGACTACGCGTCGCACTCCTCCCATGTGGAGGAGGTCCGCGAGCGCCTGCTGTCCGATCTGGACGGCATCGCACCCCTGTCCGGCACGGTGCCGTTCTTCTCGACGGTGACGGGTGGCCGGCTGGACACGAAGTCCCTGGATGCCGGGTACTGGTACCGCAACCTGCGGGAGACCGTCGAGTTCGAGCGGGCGACCCGCGCGCTCCTGGCGGCCGGGCACCGCGTCTTCGTCGAGTCCAGTCCGCACACGGTGCTGGGTGTGGCGGTGGGGGAGTCGGTGGAGGCCGCGGGGGTGGAGGCCGTGGCGCTGGGGACGTTGCGCCGGGGGGAGGGCGGCCCGGCTCAGGTGCTGCGTGCGGTGGGGCGTGCGTGGGAGTGCGGGCTGGGGGTGGACTTCTCGGGTGCGTTCCCGGGCGCGCGGCGGGTGGACCTGCCGACGTACGCCTTCCAGCGCAGCCGCTACTGGCTCGACGTCCCGACCACGAGCTGGGACGTCGCCTC
>NZ_BAAAKJ010000131.1:6463-24138 GCF_039527695.1 Kitasatospora putterlickiae | reverse complement strand
ACTGGGACGACCCGGAACTGCAGGACCCGGCCCAGCTCGCCGAAGCCCTCGGGGTCGGCCGGGAAGCCCTGGACGAAGTCCTGCCCGCGCTGGCGATCTGGCGCTCCGTCAGGAGTCGTGAACGGAGGGCGGACTCCTGGCGCTACCACGTCGCCTGGGCGCCCCTGTCGGTCGCGCCGGCGGACGGCCTCCCCGGTCGCTGGCTCGCCGTGCGTCCCGAGGGCGAGGACGCGGCGGCCGTCCTGGACACCCTCGGCGAGGCCGGAGCCGACCTCCTCCCGTGCGTCGTCGCCGATCCGGGCGCGACCCGCGAACAACTGGCCGCCCTGCTGGCGAAGACCGCCGGGGAGCAGCCGATCGCCGGCGTGCTGTCCCTGCTGTCCTGGGAGGAGCGCCCCCATCCCGACCACCTCGACCTGCCCGGTGGTCCGGCGCTGACCCTCGCGCTGGCCCAGGCGCTGGAGGACGCGGGCGTCCACGGCCGGCTCTGGACGCTGACGAAGGGAACGGCGGTCCTGGGCGGCGCGGAGCGGCCCGGACACGTCGGTCAGGCCGCGTCCGCCGCCCTGGGCCGCACGCTGGCACTGGAGCACCCGCATCGCCGCGGCGGTCTGATCGACCTGCCCGAGGTGCTGGACGTTCGGGCCGCCCGCCGCCTGTGCGCGGTGCTCGCGGGAGCCGCGGCCGACGAGGAACAGGTGGCGGTGCGCTCCACCGGGGTCCACGGACGCCGTCTCCGCCCCGCGTCGTCCGTGCCGCCGAAAGCCCGTCAGGGTGGTGCGGCCGTGCGGAAGCGACCGCGATGGCAGGGCACCGTCCTCGTCACCGGTGGCACCGGTGGCGTCGGCTCGCACACGGCGCGCTGGCTCGCGGGCCAGGGCGCGGAGCGGCTGCTGCTGGTCAGCCGCCGCGGCGCCGACGCACCCGGTACGGACGCGCTGCGGACGGAACTGACGGCGCTGGGCGCCGAAGTGGCCTTCGCGGCCTGCGACGTCGCCGACCCGGCCGCACTGGCGGTGCTGGTCGCCGCCATCCCGGCGCGGTACCCGCTGTCCGCCGTCATCCACGCGGCAGGCGTCCTCGACGACGGTGTGCTCGACGCGATGGACCCCGCGCGGCTCGCCGTGGTGATGCGCGCCAAGCTGACCGCCGCGCGGAACCTGCACGAGGCCACCACGGGTCTCGACCTGTCGGCCTTCGTGGTGTTCTCGTCCGTGATGGGCGTCGTGGGCAACGCCGGGCAGGGCAACTACGCGGCCGCCAACGCGGCCGTCGACGCACTCGTCGCCGCCCGCCGGGCCGCCGGGCTGCCCGGCACGTCCGTGGCCTGGGGCGCCTGGGCCGGGCCGGGCATGCTGGCGGACGAGGTCGCCGCACGGCTGCGGGACTTCGGCATGCCGGTGATGGAGCCCGAAACGGCCGTCACCGCGATCGGCCGGGCACTCGCGGAGGACGACGAGCTGGTCGTGGTCGCCGACGTCGACTGGAGGCGCTTCACCGAGGGCAGGGGCCGGTGGACCGCCGCCCTCCTCCACGGGATGCCGGACCCGGCTGCCGAGAGGCCCGTCGCGGACACCACCGCACCGTCGGCGGCCCGGGAAGGCGGCGACTCCGCCGACGCCCTGCGGCAGCGGATCGCCGGACAGCCGCGCCACGAGGACCGGGTCAGGACCCTCACCGAACTGGTCCGCACCCACGCGGCGACGGTCCTGCGCCACCCCGACGTCGACACGGTCCAGCCCGCAAAGGCGTTCTCCGCGCTCGGCTTCGACTCGCTGACGGCGGTGGAGCTGCGCAACCGGCTCGCCGCCGTCACCGGACTGGCCCTGCCCGCCACCGTCCTGTTCGACCATCCCACACCGTCGGCACTGGCCGACCGGCTGATCGCGGACCTGGACCTGCCGGACGCCGCGAGCGGCACCGCCGGGCCCGCCGGCTCCGTCGACGCCGGGGCGAGCCCGGCGGCGGCACCCGGCGGCAACGAGCCGATCGCGATCGTCGGCATGGGCTGCCGCTTCCCCGGCGGGGTCGCAGGGCCCGAGGACTTCTGGCACCTGCTCTCGAAGGGCACCGACGCCGTCGGCGACTGGCCGTCGAACCGGGGCTGGGACACCGAGGGGCTGTACGACCCCGACCCCGACCACGCCGGCACCACGTACAGCATGCAGGGCGGGTTCCTGCACGACGCCCCCGAGTTCGACGCGGAGTTCTTCGGCATCTCGCCGCGCGAGGCCCTGGCCATGGACCCGCAGCAGCGGCTGCTCCTGGAGACCGCCTGGGAGGCGGTCGAGGGCTCCGGGCAGGACCCGACCGCGCTGAAGGACCGGCAGGTCGGCGTCTACATCGGCACCAACGGCCAGGACTACTCCGCGCTGCTGCAGGGCGCCGAGGGTGTGTCCGAGGGCCATCTGCTGACCGGGAACACGGCCAGCGTGCTGTCCGGGCGGCTGTCCTACGTCCTCGGCCTCCAGGGACCCTCGCTCACCGTCGACACCGCGTGCTCCTCGTCGCTGGTGGCGCTCCACCTGGCCGTACAGGCACTGCGGCGCGGCGACTGCGAGCAGGCCCTCGCGGGCGGGGTGACGGTGATGAGCACCCCGCGGCTCTTCGTGGAGTTCAGCCGTCAGCGCGGGCTCGCCGCCGACGGACGGTGCAAGGCGTTCTCGGCGGACGCGGACGGCACGGGCTGGGGCGAGGGCGCCGGAGTGCTGCTGCTGGAGCGCCACAGCGACGCCCTGCGCCACGGCCACCCCGTACTCGCGCTGGTCAGCGGCACCGCCGTGAACCAGGACGGCGCCAGCAACGGGCTCACCGCCCCCAACGGCCCGTCCCAGCAGCAGGTCATCCGCGCCGCGCTGGCCGACGCCGCGCTGCGCGCCGACCAGATCGACGCGATCGAGGCCCACGGCACCGGCACGAAGCTCGGCGACCCCATCGAAGCGCAGGCGCTCCAGGCCGTCCACGGGCCGGCGCGCCCGGCGGACCGGCCGCTGTGGCTCGGCTCCGTGAAGTCGAACATCGGGCACACCCAGGCGGCGGCCGGGGTGGCCGGAGTGATGAAGATGGTGCTGGCCATCCGCCACGGCGAACTGCCGGGAACCCTGCACACCGGGACGCCGAACCCGCACGTCGACTGGTCCGACGGCGCCATCCGCCTGCTCACCGCGCACACCCCGTGGCCGGAGACCGGGAACCCGCGCCGGGCAGGCGTGTCGTCGTTCGGCATCAGCGGCACCAACGTGCACGCGATCATCGAGCAGGCACCCGCCATCGCGGTCGCGCCCGCCCCGGAGCGGACCGGCACCTCGGCCGTGCCCGCCCCGGACACCGCCACGGCCGCCACCGCGCGCCGGGCCGCCCCGCCCGTGCCGCTGCTGCTCTCGGCCGGCACACCGGAGGCCCTGCGGGCACAGGCCGGCCGGCTGGTGAGCCGGCTCGACGCCGACCCGGACGCCGAACTGGCGGACGTCGCCTACTCGCTCGCCACAGGACGGGCCCCGCTCGAACACCGGGCCGCCGTCCTGGGACGGGACCGGGCATCCGTCCGACGCTCGCTCACCGCACTCGCGCGCGGCACGGCAGCGGGCCACCTGCTCACCGGGGACGCCGTACGCTCCGGCCGGACCGCCTTCCTCTTCCCGGGACAGGGCAGCCAGCGGGCCGGAGCCGGTGCGGAGCTCTACCGCGACGACCCGGTGTTCGCCGACGCCCTCGACGAGGTGCTGACCGGCCTGGACCCGCACCTCGACCTGCCCCTGCGCGACATCCTGTTCGCCGAGCCCGGAACCCCCGGTGCGGCGCTGCTCGACCGCACCCGGTACACCCAGCCCGCGTTGTTCGCCCTGGAGACGGCGCTGTTCCGGCTCGTGCAGCACTGGGGTGTGCGGCCCGACCTGCTGATGGGGCACTCCGTCGGCGAACTCGCCGCCGCCCACGCGGCGGGCGTGCTGGACCTGGCCGATGCCTGCGCGCTGGTAGCGGCCCGGGGCCGGCTGATGGGCGAACTGCCCGAGGGCGGGGCGATGGTGGCGGTGGAGGCCGCCGAGGAGGAAGTGCGCCAGGCCCTGCTGGACGACCGCACCGGGCACCCCGGCCCGGGCCGGGACGCGGTGGACATCGCCGCCGTCAACGGGCCCGCCTCCGTGGTCCTGTCCGGTGACGCGGACGCGGTGCTGCGCCTGGCCGGGGCGTTCCGCTCCCGCGGACGGCGCACCCGCCGGCTGAGCGTGAGCCACGCGTTCCACTCCGCCCGGATGGACGGGATGCTCGACGCGTTCCGGGACGTGGCCGAGTCGCTGACCTACCACGCGTCCGGCATCGAGATCGTCTCCAACCTGACCGGGCGCACGGCCACGGCCGCGGAACTCCGTTCCCCCGACCACTGGGTGCGCCACGTCCGGGGCACCGTGCGCTTCCTGGAAGGGGCCCGCCGGCTGCGGGCCGAGGGCGCGACGACGTACCTCGAACTCGGACCGGGCGGCGTGCTGTCCGGCATGCTCCATGCCTGCCTCTCCGACGACACCCCCGGCCCCGACGCCACCGCCACCCCCGGCGGCCCCGGGACGGTGCCGCTGCTGCGCGACGGCCGAGGCGAGCCGGACGCGGTCCGCACCGCACTCGCCTCGCTGCACCTGCGCGGCGTGGCGGTGGACTGGTCGGCGGGCTGGAGCGGCACCGACGTGCGGCGGGTCGACCTGCCCACCTACGCCTTCCAGCGCAGGCGTTTCTGGCCGGTGGCCGCGCCGGACCCGGCCCCCGCCGCCCGGCGCTCCCGCCGGGAGGCCGAGGTCCCGGCCGGCCCCCGCCGCTACCGCATCGCATGGGAGCCGCTCACCGCGCCCGCGCAGCCCCGGCTCTCCGGCCGCTGGCTGCTCGTCACCCCGGACGGACCCGGCGCCGAGGACACCGCACTCGCCTGCGAACAGGCACTCGCCGGCCACGGCGCCGAGGTGGCCGTGATCCGGGTCGGGGCCGCCGTCGAACGCGCCGAACTGGCTTCGCTGCTCCCGGAGTTCGGCTCCTTGGAGGGCGTCCTGTCGCTGCTGGCCCTGGCCCGGGGCCCCCGCCCGGGCCTGCCGGTGCTCGACGCCTGCCTGAGCGGGACCCTGCTGCTGCTCCAGGCCCTGGGCGACAGCGGCATCGACGCACCCCTGTGGTGCGCCACCCGCGGCGCCGTGGCAGCCGACGGCACGGAGGAGGTCCGCCCCGAGCAGGCCCAGGTGTGGGGCCTGGGCCGGGTGGCGGCACTGGAGCACCCGCGGCGCTGGGGCGGCCTGGTCGACCTGCCGGACCTGCTGGACGGGCCCGCGCTGGACGGGCTGTGCGCGGTGCTGGCCGGACGGGACGGCGAGGACCAGGTGGCCGTACGCGCGCCGGCACCGATGGGCCGTCGACTCCTCCCCGCGCCGGAACCCGCGACACCCGCGCCCGCACCGTGGACGCCGCGCGGCACGGTCCTCGTCACCGGCGGCACCGGAGGCCTCGGCGCCCAGGTGGCGCGCTGGCTCGCGGAGCGCGGCGCGGAGCACCTCGTCCTCCTCGGCCGGCGGGGCCCCGAGGCCCCCGGAGCCGACGCGCTGGTCGACGCCCTGGCGGCGCTCGGAGCCCGGTGCACCCTCCTGGCCTGCGACGTCGCCGACCGCACTGAGCTGGAACGGGTCCTGGGGCGACTGCGCGACGAGGGCGACACCGTACGGGCCGTGGTGCACACCGCGGGACTCACCTCGGACACCGCGCTGATGGACTGCACGCCGGAGGAACTGGCCCGGCGGACGGCGGCCAAGACGCGCGGGGCGGCCCACCTCGACGCCCTGTTCGAAGACCGCCCGCTGGACGCCTTCGTGCTGTTCTCCTCGATCTCGGGCACCTGGGGCAGCGGTGGCCAGGGCGCCTACGCGGCGGCCAACGCCTACCTGGACGGCCTCGCCGCGGCGAGGCGCGGCCGGGGCCTGACGGCGACCTCGGTGGCCTGGGGCCCCTGGGCCGGCGCGGGCATGGCCGAGGGCGCGGTCGGCGACGGCCTGCGCCGCCACGGGCTGGTGCCGATGGCCCCCGCGGCGGCGCTCTCCGCGCTCGGCCTGGCGCTGGCCCTGGACGAGGGCGAACCGGTCGTCGTCGCGCTGGACTGGAGCCGCTTCGCGCCCCTCTTCGGTTCGGTGAGGGACAGCGCGCTGCTGCGCGGCCTTCCGGCCGCCCAGGGGTTCCGGGCGGCGGACGGCGGCCCGGCTGCCGCGGACACCTCCGCCGGGTCCGGACCCGGTACGGGGGGCGGCGACCCGTCGTGGCTGCACCGGCTGCGTCGGCTGTCCGAGCCGGAGGGCCGCAAACTGCTGACGGAGCTGGTCCGGAGCGAGGCGGCCGCCGTGCTGGGCCACGACTCGGCCGCCGGCTTCCAGGCCGACCGCCCGTTCCGCGAGGTGGGCTTCGACTCGCTCACCGCCGTGGAACTGCGCAACCGGCTGGTCGCGGCCACCGCTCTGCCGCTCGCGCTCACCTCCGTCTTCGACCACCCGACGGCGGCCGACCTCGCCGCGCACCTCTTCGCCGGGCTGGGCGGCACGGCACCGGACGCCGCCGGCGCGACCGGCCCGGCCGCGCCGGACTCCGCGCCCGGGGCGGCCGACGAACCCCTGGCGATCGTCTCGATGGCCTGCCGGTTCCCGGGCGGCGTCCGCTCGCCCGAGGACCTGTGGCGACTGGTGGCCGACGGAGTGGACGCGGTCGCCGCGCTGCCCGCCGACCGCGGCTGGCCGCTGGACACCCTCTACGACCCGGACCCCCTGCACCCGGGCACCTTCTACACCACCGGCGGCGGATTCCTGGACGGGGCGGCCGAGTTCGACGCGGAGTTCTTCGGCATCTCCCCGCGCGAGGCCCTGGCCATGGACCCCCAGCAGCGACTGCTCCTCGAAACCAGCTGGGAGGCACTGGAGCGGGCCGGACTCGACCCCGCGTCGGTCCGCGGCAGCGAGGGCGGCGTCTACGTCGGCGTCGCCGCCCAGGGCTACGGCACCGGCCCGCAGGACCCGTCCGACGACGTCGAGGGGCACCTGCTCAGCGGCACGGTCACCAGCGTCGCCTCCGGCCGCATCGCCTACACCCTCGGGCTCGGCGGCCCCGCCGTGACCGTGGAAACGGCCTGCTCGTCCTCGCTGGTGGCCCTGCACCTGGCCGGCCAGGCACTGCGCGCCGGCGACTGCTCGTTCGCCCTGGTCGGCGGCGCCGCGGTGATGGCGAGCCCGGACGTCTTCGTCGAGTTCAGCCGTCAGCAGGGACTGTCGCCCGACGGCCGCTGCCGCTCCTTCGCCGAAGGGGCGAACGGCACGGGCTGGGGCGAAGGGGTGGGCGTCCTGCTCGTGGAGCGCCTCTCCGACGCGCGCCGCCTCGGGCATCCGGTCCTCGCCCTGGTACGCGGCACCGCGGTGAACCAGGACGGTGCCAGCAACGGCCTCACCGCCCCGAGCGGCCCCGCGCAGCAGCGGGTGATCAGGGCCGCGCTGGCCACGGCGGGACTGTCCGGCGCCGAGATCGACCTGGTCGAGGCGCACGGCACCGGCACCGTCCTCGGCGACCCCATCGAGGCGCAGGCCCTGCTGGCCACCTACGGCCAGGACCGGCCCGCCGACCGCCCGCTGTGGCTGGGGTCGCTGAAGTCCAACATCGGGCACACCCAGGCCGCCGCCGGGGTCGCCGGGGTCATCAAGACGGTGCTCGCCCTGCGCAACGGCGTGCTCCCCGGCACCCTGCACGCACAGGAGGCGTCCAGCCGGGTGGACTGGTCGGCCGGCGCGGTCCGGCTGCTCGCGGACGCCCGCCCCTGGGACGCCCCGGACGGGGACCGGCCGCGCCGGGCCGGCGTCTCCGCGTTCGGCATGAGCGGCACCAACGCCCACGCCGTCCTGGAGGAGGCACCCGCCGCCGCCCCGCGGCCCGAGGGCACGGACGGCGAACCGTCCGAGGACACCGGGGCGACGGTTCCGTGGCTGCTCTCCGCCATGACCCCCGCGGCCCTGCGCCGACAGGCGGGCCGACTGGGCGAGCACCTGCGGGCCGACCACGACGGGGGCGCCGCCGCCCTGGCCCGCGCGCTCGCCACCACCCGCCCGGCCCTGCCCTTCCGAGCGGCCGCCACCGGCCGCGACCGTGACGCGCTCCTCGGCTGGCTGGACGCCCTCGCGGCGGGAGAACCCGCGCCCGACGCCGTGCAGGACCGGGCGCGCGGCGGCCGTACGGCCTTCGTCTTCCCCGGCCAGGGTTCGCAGTGGGCCGGCATGGCCGTGGCGGCCCTCGACACCTCCGAGGCGTTCGCCGCCGCCATCGCGGACTGCGAACGGGCGCTCGCGCCGCACACCGACTGGTCCCTGACCGAGGTGCTGCGCGGCGCGCCCGGCGCACCGACGCTCGACCGCGTGGACGTCGTCCAGCCGGTGCTCTTCGCCGTGATGGTCGCGCTGGCCGCGCACTGGCGCGACACCGGGGTCACCCCGGACGCGGTCGTCGGGCACAGCCAGGGCGAGATCGCCGCCGCCCACGTCGCCGGAGCGCTGTCGCTGGACGACGCGGCCCTCGTGGTGGCGCTGCGCAGCCGGGCGCTGCTGAGGCTGGCGGGACGCGGCGGCATGGTGTCGGTCGCCGCCTCCGCCGAGCGGACCACCAGCCTGCTGCCCGCCGGCTCAGGCGTGTGCGTGGCCGCGGTGAACGGCCCCGAGGCCGTGGTCGTCGCCGGGGAGCCCGAGGAGCTGGCCGCCCTGCTCGCGGCCTGCGACCGGGAAGGCGTACGGGCCAAGGCGATCCCGGTGGACTACGCGGCCCACTCGGCCCAGGTCGCCGAGGTCGAGGACGAACTGCGCGAAGCCCTCGCCGGGATCCGCCCCCGCGCCTCGGCCGTCCCGCTCTACTCGACGGTGACCGGCGAGCCGGTCGCCGGGGAATCGCTCGACGCCGCCTACTGGTACCGCAACCTGCGCGAGCCGGTCGACTTCGTCGGAGCGACGCGCGCCCTGCTGGAGGCGGGCCACACCCTGCTCGTCGAGGTCAGCCCGCATCCGGTGCTGCTCGCCGGGATCGAGGCGGTGGCCGCGGAGGCCGGGCGGGAGGTGGCGGCGGTCGGCACGCTGCGGCGCGGCGACGGCGGCCGGGACCGGCTGCTGGCCTCACTGACCGAGGCGTGGGCGGCCGGCGGCGGTCCGGTGGACTGGTCGCCCTGGACGGGGGCCCCCGGGCCGGGCGGCCCGGCACCCGTCCTGCTGCCGACGTACTCCTTCCAGCGCGACCGGTACTGGCTGCCCACCCCGGGCCGGACGGCCGCCGCGGTCACCACCAGGGTGCCGGCCGAGGAGACTCCGGAGGCCGCGGGCGACGAGGACGGTACCCCCGCCGCACGACTGGCCGCCCGGCTGGCCCCACTGGACCGGCCGGCACGCCGTCAAGTGGTGCTCGACCTGGTCATCCGGCACGCGGCCGCGGTCCTCGGCCATACCGGAGCCGGTCCGGTGCGCCCGGAACGCGCCTTCTCCGAGGTCGGCTTCGACTCGATGCTCGCGGTGCGGTTCAGGAACGCGCTGTGCGAGGCCACCGGGCTGACCGTCCCGCCGACGGTGGTCTTCGACCACCCGACGCCCGAGGCGCTGGCCGCCTACCTGGACGCGGAGCTGTCCGCCGCACCCGAACCCCCCTCGCCGCTGCTGGCCGAACTGGACCGGCTGGCCGCGCTCCTCGCGGCCGTCCCGCCCGGAGCGGCCGGCACCGACGGGGTCGGCGAACGACTGGACGAACTGCTACGCGGCTGGGGCCGGCGCGCCGGCGGACCGGGCGGCGCGGCACCACCGCCCGGACCGGTGGACGACACCGCCACGGCGATGGAAACGGCGACAGCGGACGAGCTGTTCGCCCTGATCGACAACGACTTCGGCAACGCCTGAGAGAGAGCTGGCACTGATGTCCGACGACAAGAAGCTGCTCGACTACCTCAGGCGCGCCACCGCGGACCTCGGTGACGCCCGGAGGCAGCTGCGCGAGGCCGAGCAGGCCCGCCACGAACCGATCGCCATCGTCTCGATGGCCTGCCGCTATCCCGGCGGCGCCAACACGCCGGAACTGCTGTGGGACCTGGTCTCCCGGGGCGCCGACGCGATCTCCGCGTGGCCGGTCAACCGAGGCTGGGACCTGGAGGGCCTCTACGACCCGGACCCCGAGCGGCCCGGAACCTCCTACACCCGGCACGGCGGCTTCCTGCACGACGCCGCCGAGTTCGACGCGGAGTTCTTCGGCATCTCGCCGCGCGAGGCCCTGGCCATGGACCCCCAGCAGCGGCTGGCACTGGAGACCGCCTGGGAGGCGGTCGAGCGGGCCGCGATCGACCCCCGCACGCTGCGGCGCACCGGCACGGGTGTCTTCCTCGGGGCGATCGGCAACGGCTACGGCGCGGGTTCGCGCCACCTCCCCGAGGTCCAGGGCCTGTTGGACACCGGGACCGCGAGCAGTGTGGTCTCCGGCCGGATCGCCTACACCCTGGGCCTCGAAGGGCCGGCGGTGACCGTGGACACGGCCTGCTCCTCCTCCCTGGTCGCCCTGCACCTGGCGATCCGGGCCCTGCGGGCCGGCGACTGCACGCTGGCCCTGGCCGGCGGGGTGTCGGTGATGGCGACCCCCGACCCGTTCGTGGCGTTCAGCCGCCAACGCGCGCTGTCGGCCGACGGCCGCTGCAAGGCGTTCGGGGCCGACGCGGACGGAACCGGCTGGTCCGAGGGCGTCGGCGTCCTGCTGCTGGAGCGCTTGTCGGACGCGCGGCGCAACGGGCACCCGGTGCTGGCCGTCGTCCGGGGTTCGGCCACGAACCAGGACGGTGCGAGCAACGGACTGACCGCGCCGAGCGGTCCGTCGCAGCAGCGGGTGATCCGGGCGGCGCTCGCGGACGCGGGCCTGACGGCGTCCGAGGTGGACGTGGTGGAGGCGCACGGCACCGGCACCACCCTCGGCGACCCGATCGAGGCGCAGGCCCTGCTGGCCACCTACGGCCAGGGGCGGCCCGCCGAACGGCCTTTGTGGCTGGGCTCGTTGAAGTCGAACATCGGCCACACCTCGGCGGCGGCCGGCGTGGGCGGCGTCATCAAGATGGTGCTGGCGATCGAGCACGGCGAACTGCCCAGGACCCTGCACGCGGACCGGCCGACGCCCATGGTGGACTGGTCGTCGGGCGCCGTGGAGGTCCTCTGCGAGGCCCGCGCCTGGGACGACGCGGGACGCCCGCGCCGGGCGGGCGTGTCCGCCTTCGGCGTCAGCGGCACCAACGCCCACCTGATCCTGGAACAGGCCCCGGCGGAGGAAGCCGAACCGGTGGCCGACGCCGCGGCCGGCGGCGACGCGTACCCGCTGCCCTGGGCGCTGTCGGGGCGCACCGACGAGGCGCTGCGCGACCAGGCGGCCCGGCTGCTGGCACACCTGAGCGCCGACCCCGCACCCCTGCGGGCCGCCGACACCGGCCGCGCCCTCGCCCTCACGCGGACCGCCTTCGAACGGCGCGCCGTGGTGGTGGGCACCGACCCGGACCGGCTGCTCGACGGCGTGAAGGCGCTGGCGGAGGGCCGCTCGGTGCCGGGGCTGGTACAGGGCGACGGTGTGTCCTCGGGCCGTTCGGTGCTGGTGTTCCCGGGTCAGGGTTCGCAGTGGGTCGGGATGGCCGCGGAACTGCTGGCCGAATCGGCTGTGTTCGCGGGGCGGATGGCCGAGTGCGAGCGTGCGCTGGCGCCTTACGTGGACTGGTCGTTGGCGGAGGCGCTGGGCTCGGAGGCCCTGCTGGCGCGGGTCGACGTGGTGCAGCCGGTGCTGTGGGCCGTGATGGTGTCGCTGGCGGAGGTGTGGCGTTCGTTCGGTGTGGTTCCGGACGCGGTGGTGGGCCACTCCCAGGGTGAGATCGCCGCGGCCGTGGTGGCGGGTGGTCTGAGCATCGACGACGGGGCGCGGGTGGTCGCGCTGCGTTCCCGTGCGGTGGGTGCGTTGGCGGGCCGTGGCGGGATGGCGTCGGTTCCCCTGCCGGTCGAGGTGGTGCGGGAGCGGATCGCGGGCCGGTTGTCGGTGGCGGCGGTGAACGGTCCGTCGTCGACGGTGGTGTCGGGCGACGCGGACGCGGTGGCGGCACTGGTGGAGGCCCTGGTCGGGGAGGGGGTGCGGGCGCGGTTGATCGAGGTCGACTACGCGTCGCACTCCGCGCACGTCGAGGAGGTCCGCGAGCAGCTGCTCTCCGACCTGGACGGCATCACACCCCTGTCCGGCACGGTGCCGTTCCTTTCGACGGTGACGGGCGGCTGGCTGGACACGAAGTCCCTGGACACCGAGTACTGGTACCGCAACCTGCGGGAGACCGTCGAGTTCGAGCAGGCCACGGCGGCGCTGCTGGGGGAGGGCTTCCGGTTCTTCGTCGAGTCCAGCCCGCACCCCGTGCTCACCTTCGGCGTCCAGCAGACCGCCGACGCGGCCGACACCGCCGGCTCCGCGCAGGGCCCCGCCGTGGTCATGGGCACGCTGCGGCGCGGCGAGGGCGGCCTCGACCGCTTCCTGACGTCCCTGGGAGAGGCCCACGCGGGCGGCCTGTCGCCCGACTGGGACCGGGTGTTCGCCGGACACCGTCCGGACGGCGTCTCCCTGCCCACCTACCCCTTCCAGCGTCGCCCGTACTGGCTGGAGGACACCGGCCCCGCGGCGGGCGGTCCTTCCGGAACGTCCTCGGAGGGCGACGACTTCTGGGAGGCCCTGGGCGGAGGCGACCTGGACCGGTTCACCACGGCCCTGGGGGTGACGCCCGAGGACCCGTTGAACGTGGTGCTCCCCGCGCTCGCCACCTGGCGCACCGAGCGCACCGAGCGTTCGGTGGTCGACTCCTGGCGCTACCGCGTGACCTGGCGAGCCCTGCCCGAGGGGCCCCCGGTCGCACTGGACGGCAACTGGCTCGTGCTGTCGTCGGACGGTCGGCCCGAGGACGGGGCACGCCGATCGGAGACGACCGTCCAGGTCATGGAGCAGGCCGGGGCTTCGGTGGTCCACCTGCGGGTCGCCGAGGCGGAGGCCGACCGCGCCGCGCTGGCCCACCGGGTTCGCGCGTCCCTCGACGCGCTGCCCGGCCCGGTGACGGGAGTGCTGTCGCTGCTGGGCCTCGACGAGCGCCCGCACTCGGCGCACCCCTCCGTCCCGCTGGGCACCGCGCTCAGCCTGGCCCTGGTGCAGGCCCTCGGCGACGCCGGGATCGACGCGCCCCTGTGGTGGGCGACCCGGGGTGCGGTGTCGGTCGGGGGCACGGACACCGGGAGCGCGGTCAGCGCCGCGCAGAACCTGCTCTGGGGTCTGGGCCGGGTCGCCGCGCTGGAGTTCCCGCAGCGCTGGGGCGGTCTGATCGACCTCCCGGAGGTCCTGGACGCGGACACCGCCCCGCAGCTGTGCCGGGTGCTGGCCGGCGGCGCCGGGGACGAGGACCAGATCGCCGTACGGGCCACCGGCTGCCACGGCCGGCGGCTGGTCCGGTCCGCCCTGGGCGACACCGCGCCGCGGCGGAGCTGGCGGCCCGGCGGCACCGTGCTGATCACCGGTGGTACCGGCGGGATCGGCGCGCAGATCGCGCGCTGGCTGGCGCGGCGGGGAGCCGCGCACCTGGTGCTGGTCAGCCGGCGCGGCGCGGATGCGCCGGGTGCGCCGGAGCTCTCCGAGGAACTGGCCGCCCTCGGCACCCGGGTCACCCTGGCCTCGTGCGACGTCGCCGACCTGGAGGCCCTGCGCGAGCTCAAGGACGGCCTCGAACAGGACGGCCACCGGATCAGCACCGTCTTCCACGCCGCAGGGGCCGGGCTGCTGGTGCCACTGCCCGACACCGACGCGGACGAGTTCGCCGACACCTTCCACGCCAAGGTCGGCGGGGCCAGGAACCTGGACCTGCTCTTCGACCGGGACACGCTCGACGCGTTCGTGCTGTTCTCCTCCATCTCCGCGGTGTGGGGCAGCGCCGTCCACGGCGCCTACGCCGCCGCCAACGCCTACCTCGACGGCCTCGCCGAGGACCGCAGGAGCCGCGGCCTCGCCGCGACCTCCGTGGTGTGGGGCATCTGGAGCCCCGAGGACGGGGCCGGCGGGATGGCGGCCGAACTGGCGGAGGAGACCCTGCGCGGCCACGGCGTGCTCTTCATGCCGCCCGCGGTCGCGATCACCGGGCTCCAGCAGGTCCTGGACCACGACGAGACGGTGGTCGTGGTCGCCGACATCGACTGGGACCGCTTCGCGACGGTCTTCACCTCGGCCCGCCCCAGCCCGCTGATCGGGGAACTCCCCGAGGTGCGCACCGCGCTGGCCGCCGAACCGGAGACCGGTGGGACCGGGGCCGAGGGAACGCCCTCGGCGCTGCGCGACCGGCTGGTGCCGCTCCCGGCGGCCGAGCGGACCCGGGTGCTGGTCGACCTGGTCCGGACCCACGCGGCCGCCGTCCTCGGCCACGACTCGCCGGACGCGGTCGCCCCCGGCCGTGCCTTCCGCGACCTGGGCTTCGACTCCCTGACCGCCGTGGACATGCGCAACCGGCTCAACACCGCCACCGGCCTGCGGCTCCCGGTCACCGTCGTCTTCGACTACTCGTCGGCGACCGCGCTCGCCCGGCGCGTGGAGACCGAACTGCTGGGCGTCGCCGAGGAACCCGCCACCGTCCGGCCGCTCCCGTCGGCGGCACCCGCCGCGGACGACGACCCCGTCGTGATCGTCTCCATGAGCTGCCGCTACCCCGGCGGCGTACGCACCCCCGAGGACCTGTGGCGCCTGGTCGCCGACGGACGCGACGCCGTCTCCGGGCTGCCGTCCGACCGGGGCTGGGACCTCGACGCGCTGTACGACGCGGACCCTGACCGGCCCGGCAGGAGCTACGCCGCCGCGGGCGGATTCGTCAGGGACGCGGACCGTTTCGACCCCGGGTTCTTCGGGATCTCGCCGCGCGAGGCCCTGGCCATGGACCCGCAGCAGCGACTGCTGCTCGAAACCTCCTGGGAGGCGATCGAGCGCGCCGGCATCGACCCGGCGTCCCTGCACGGCACCCCGACCGGTGTCTTCGCCGGCGCCTCCTACCAGGGCTACGGCGGCACCCTGCGCGACGTCCCCGAGGAACTGGAGGGCCTGTTCATCGCGGGCATCTCCACCAGCGTCCTGTCCGGGCGGGTCGCCTACCAACTCGGCCTCCAGGGGCCCGCCGTGACCGTGGACACGGCCTGCTCCTCGTCCCTGGTGGCGGTCCACCTCGCCGCGCAGTCGCTGCGCTCGGGCGAATGCGCGCTGGCCCTGGCGGGGGGCGCCACCGTGATGGGCACCCCGCTGTCGTTCACCGGCTTCAGCCGGCAGCGCGGGCTCGCCGAGGACGGGCGCTGCAAGTCCTTCGCCGCCTCGGCGGACGGCTTCGGCATGGCCGAGGGCGTGGGCCTGCTGCTCCTGGAACGGCTCTCGGACGCCCGCCGCAACGGCCACCCGGTGCTCGCGGTGCTGCGCGGCTCGGCGATCAACCAGGACGGCGCGAGCAACGGGCTGACCGCGCCCAGCGGCCTGGCCCAGCAGCGGGTGATCCGCGACGCGCTGGCGAACGCCCGGCTGACGGCCGCCGACGTGGACGCCGTCGAGGCGCACGGCACCGGCACCCGGCTGGGCGACCCGATCGAGGCCGACGCGCTGCTGGCCACCTACGGCCAGGACCGGCCGGCCGACCGGCCGGTGTGGCTCGGGTCGCTGAAGTCGAACATCGGGCACACCCAGGCCGCCGCCGGAGTCGGCGGCATCATCAAGATGGTGCTGGCGATGGGGCACGGCGAGCTGCCGCGGACCCTGCACATCGACCGGCCGTCCCCGAACGTCGACTGGACGGCGGGCGCCGTCGCCCTGCTGACCGAGGCCACCCCCTGGCCGGAGACGGGACGGCCGCGCCGGGCCGGCGTGTCCTCGTTCGGCCTGAGCGGCACCAACGCCCACGTCGTCATCGAGCAGCCGCCCGCCGAGCCCGAGCCCGCACCCGTTCCCGTGCCCCCGTCCGTGCCCGGGGCGTCCGCCGTCCCGTGGGTCCTGTCCGGGCGGACCGCCGAGGCGGTGAAGGCCCAGGCGGAGCGGCTGCACGCGTACCTGACGGAGCACCCGGAGCTGTCGTCCGTCGACGTCGGTCACTCCCTGGCCACCACCAGGACCGCCTTCGAGCACCGCGCGGCCGTCGTCGCCGACGACCGCGCGGCCCTGCTGGGCGGCCTGGCCGCGCTGGCCGCGGGAGACCGCGCACCCGGCCTGGTCGAAGGCGCCGTCGCCCGATCGGCCCGGACCGTCTTCGTCTTCCCCGGCCAGGGATCGCAGTGGGCCGGCATGGCCCGGGAACTGCTCGACCACGCCCCGGCCTTCGCCGACCGGATCGCGGCCTGCGCACGCGCCCTGGCCCCGCACCTGGACTGGTCGCTGCTCTCGGTCCTGCGGGACGAGCCCGACGCGCCCCCGCTGGACCGGGTGGACGTGGTGCAGCCGGTGCTGTGGGCGGTGATGGTGTCGCTGGCCGAGCTGTGGCGGGCGCACGGGATCGTCCCGGACGCCGTGGTCGGACATTCCCAGGGGGAGATCGCCGCCGCCTGCGTGGCCGGCGCGCTCTCGCTGGACGACGCGGCCCGGATCGTCGCCCTGCGCAGCCGGGCCCTGCTGGCCCTGACCGGACGCGGCGGCATGCTGTTCGTGCCGCAGCCGGTCGAAGCCGTCCGCGAAGCACTGTCCGCCCACGACGGGGAACTCGACGTCGCCGCGGTCAACGGGCCGACGTCGGTGACGGTCTCCGGCGACCCGGCGGCACTGGAACGACTGCGCGAGCAGTACTCCGAGGCCGGCGTCCTGACCTGGCCGGTCCCCGGCGTGGACTTCGCCGGACACTCGCCCCAGGTGGAGGAGCTCCGGGAGGAACTGCTCACCCTCCTCGGCGGCACCGCGCCGCGGACGTCCGGCATTCCGTTCTACTCCACGGTCAGCGGCGGCCCCGTGGACACCCTGGGCCTGGACGCCGCGTACTGGTACGAGAACCTGCGCCGTCCGGTCGAGTTCGGACGGGCGGTCGACGCGCTCATCGCCGACGGGTACCACACCTTTGTCGAGTGCAGCACCCACCCCGCGCTGACCGTCTGGCTCCAGCAGGCCGTCGAAGCGGCCGGAGCCGGCGGCGGAGCCGTCGTCGGCACCCTGCGGCGCGCCGAGGGCGGCCCCGGCCGCTTCCTCGCCGCGCTCACCGAACTCCACGTCCGCGGACTGCCGGTGGACTGGGGCACGGTGTTCGCCGGAACCGGCGCGCGCAAGCGGCCCCTGCCCACCTACGCCTTCCAGCAGCAGCGCTACTGGCTGGACACCACCCCCGGCCGGCCCGCCGACGCCCTGACCGGCACCGACGCCCTGACCGGCGCCGGCCCGGCCGACTCCGGCTTCTGGGAGGCGGTCGACCACGGGGACCTGGACGCCCTCGCCACCACCCTGCGGGTCGAGGACGGGGAACTGAGGGCCTCCCTCGCCTCCCTGGTGCCCACCCTCGCCGAGTGGGCGCGCGGCCGGGCCGGCGACCGGACCGCCGACAGCTGGCGCTACCGGGTCACCTGGAAGCCCCTGCCGGCACCCGAGCGGCCCCGGCTCACCGGCAGCTGGCTCGTCGTCGCCCC
>NZ_BAAAKJ010000131.1:0-6441 GCF_039527695.1 Kitasatospora putterlickiae | reverse complement strand
GCGCCGCCGACGACCCGGCCGTCGCGTTCGCCGTGGACTCCCTGCGCGGACACGGCGCCACACCCGTCCTGGTCGAGGCGGGCCCCGACGCGACCGACCGGACACGGTTCGCCGCACTGCTCCGCGACGCCCACGACCACGCCGACGGGCCGCCCGCCGGAATCCTGTCACTGCTCGCCCTGGCCGAAGAACCGCACGGCGACGGATCGGCGCTTCCCCGCGGCCTCACCCTGACGGTCGCACTCCTCCAGGCCCTGGGCGACCTCGGCACCGAGGCCCCGCTCTGGTGCGCCACCCGGGGCGCGGTGTCGGTCGGCCGCTCCGACCGGATCGACAGCACGCTCCAGGCCCTGGTCTGGGGCCTCGGCGGGGTCGCCGGCGTCGAGTACCCGCAGCGGTGGGCCGGCCTGGTCGACCTGCCGCGCCGGTTCGACGGCCGGGCCGCGACCCGGCTCGCCGAAGCACTGACGAACCCGGACGGCGAGGACCAGCTGGCGGTGCGCGCCACCGGCCTCTACGGCCGCAGGGTCGTCCACGCCGGACTCGGTGACACCGCCCCCGTACGCGACTGGACACCCGAGGGCACCGTCCTGATCACCGGCGGCACCGGCGGCCTCGGCGCCCAGATCGCCCGCTGGCTCGCCCGCACCGGCACCGCGCACCTGCTGCTCACCAGCCGGCGCGGCGCGCAGGCCCCGGGCGCCGAAGCCCTGCTGGCCGAACTGCGCGGACTCGGCGCCGACGCCACCGCGGTGGCCTGCGACGTCGCGGACCGCGACGCACTGGCCGAACTGCTCGCCGGCATTCCGGCCGAGCGCCCGCTGCGCGCCGTCCTGCACACCGCGGGCGTCCTCGACGACGGGGTGATCGCCTCGATCACCCCCGAACGCGCGGCCGGCGTCCTGCGCCCCAAGCTCGACGGCGCCCGCAACCTCGACGAGCTCACCCGCGACCTCGACCTGACCGCCTTCGTGCTGTTCTCCTCGCTCGCCGGCACGCTCGGCGGCACCGGCCAGGGCAGCTACGCCGCCGCCAACGCCTACCTCGACGCCCTGGCCCGGCAACGCCGCGACCTCGGACTGCCCGGCACCTCGGTGGCCTGGGGCCTGTGGGGCGGCGACAGCCTCGCCTCCGGAGCGGTCGCCGAACGGCTGATCCGCGACGGCCTGCCCGCCATGGATCCCGCCACGGCCACGATCGCGCTGCGCCAGGCCCTCGACCACGACGAGACGGCGGTCCTGGTCGCCGACTTCGCCTGGGACCGCTTCACCCGGGCGTTCACCGCGCTCCGGCCCAGCGCCGCCCTCGGGGACCTGCCCGAGGTCCGGGACGTGCTCGCCGCCGCGGGCGGGTCCCGCAGCACGGCCGACGGCGCCGAGCCGCCGGCCCTGCGGCTGACCGCACTGCCCCCGGCGGAGCGGGACCGGGCCCTGCTGGACCTGGTCCGCGGCGAGGTCGCCGCCGTGCTCGGCCACCCCGGGCCCGAGGCGGTGGGACCCGACCAGGCGTTCAAGGACATCGGCTTCGACTCGCTGATCGCCGTCGAACTGCGCAACCGGATCGCCGCGGCCACCGGCCTGCGCCTGTCGGTGACCCTGGCCTTCGACTACCCCACGGCCACGGCCCTGGCCGGACACCTGCGCACCGAACTGCCGGGGGCGCCGGCCACGGAGACGACCGACGCCCCCGGGCAGCCGCCCGTGGCCGCCGCGGTGTCCGAGGACGAGGCGATCGCCGTGGTCGGCATGAGCTGCCGCTACCCCGGCGGCGTCAGCACCCCCGAGGAGCTGTGGGAGTTCGTCGCGGGCGGACAGGACGCGATCACCGGCTTCCCCACCGGACGCGGCTGGGACCTGGACGGCCTCTACGACCCGGACCCGGACCGGGTCGGCAGCACCTACGCGCGGGAGGGCGGCTTCCTCCACGACGCCGACCGCTTCGACCCGGCCTTCTTCGGGATCTCGCCGCGTGAGGCGCTGACCATCGACCCGCAGCAGCGGCTGCTGCTCGAACTCTCCTGGGAGGCGTTCGAGCGGGCCGGCATCGACCCGCTGTCGCTCAAGGGCAGCGCGAGCGGTGTCTTCGTCGGATGCAGCCACCACGACTACGGGTCGCGCGTCACCGAACCCTCCGAGGAGTTCGAGGGCTACCTCGGCATCGGCAGCGCGGGCAGCGTGGCGTCCGGGCGGATCTCCTACAGCCTCGGCCTCGAAGGACCCGCGGTGACCGTCGACACGGCCTGCTCCTCGTCGCTGGTCGCGGTCCACCTCGCGGCCCGGTCGCTGCGGGCCGGCGAATGCTCGCTGGCGCTCGCCGGCGGGGTGACCGTGATGTCGACACCGGGCGCGTTCGTGGAGTTCAGCCGGCAACGCGTGCTCGCCGAGGACGGCCGCTGCAAACCGTTCGCCGCCGCCGCCGACGGCACCTCCTGGGCCGAGGGCGCCGGACTGCTCGTCCTGGAGCGCCTCTCGGACGCCCGGCGCAACGGCCACCCGGTGCTCGCCCTCGTACGCGGCTCCGCCGTCAACCAGGACGGCGCCAGCAACGGCCTGACCGCCCCCAACGGACCGTCCCAGCAGCGGGTGATCCGGGCGGCCCTCGCCGACGCCGGACTGACCGCCTCCGAGGTCGACGCGGTGGAGGCGCACGGCACCGGGACCCGGCTGGGCGACCCGATCGAGGCCCAGGCACTCCTGGCCACGTACGGCCGGGAACGCGGCGCGGAGCAGCCGCTGTGGCTGGGGTCGCTGAAGTCGAACATCGGGCACAGCCAGGCCGCCGCCGGAGTCGCCGGCATCATCAAGATGGTGCAGGCCATGCGGCACGGGGTGCTTCCGCGCACCCTGCACGTCGACGCGCCGACACCCCATGTCGACTGGTCGGCCGGCGCGGTCCGGCTGCTCACCGACGACACCGCGTGGCCGGAGAGCGGCCGCCCCCGGCGGGCCGCGGTGTCGTCGTTCGGAGTCAGCGGCACCAACGCCCACACCATCCTCGAACAGCCCACCGAACCGGCCCCGCCCGCCGCCCCCGCGCCGGCCCCGGCGCCCACCGCCGACACGCCCGCCCTGCCCTGGCTGCTCTCCGCCCGTGGCGCGGACGCGCTGCGGGAGCAGGCCGCCCGGCTGCTCCGGCACGTGGAGGACGCCCCGGCCCTCGCCGTCGCGGACCTGGGCCGCTCCCTGGCGCTGAACCGCAGCGCCTTCGAGTACCGGGCCGCCCTCACCGGCACGGACCGGCGGACCCTGCTCCAAGGGCTCACCGCTCTCGCCGCCGGCGAGCCGTCGGCGGACCTGGTGAGCGGTGTCGCCGGCGCGGCCGTGAAGACCGCCTTCCTGTTCCCCGGCCAGGGCAGCCAGCGCACCGGGATGGGCGCCGAACTGTACGCGCGGTTCCCGGTGTTCGCCGACGCCTTCGACGCGGTCTGCGCGGAACTCGACCCGCTGCTCGACCACCCGCTGCGGGAGGTGATCGACGCGGCCCCCGGCGACCCCGGCCACGGCCTGCTGGACCGGACCGAATACACCCAGCCCGCCCTGTTCGCCCTCGGCGTCGCACTCTTCCGCCTCGTCGAGCACTGGGGCGTGCGTCCCGACCGGCTGCTCGGCCACTCCGTGGGAGAGCTGGCCGCCGCCCACGTCGCCGGGGTGTTCGCGCTGCCCGACGC
Source organism: Kitasatospora putterlickiae (assembly GCF_039527695.1). NCBI lineage: Bacteria > Bacillati > Actinomycetota > Actinomycetes > Kitasatosporales > Streptomycetaceae > Kitasatospora > Kitasatospora putterlickiae. Next base: position 2,774 of record NZ_BAAAKJ010000131.1, on the reverse strand, counting down.
CGCGAGGCTGGTGGTCGCTCGGGGACGGCTGATGCAGGCCCTCCCGGCGGGCGGCGCGATGGCCGCCCTCGCCGCCGGGGAGGAGGAGGTGCTGCCGCTGCTCGCCGGCCGCGAGGGCGACGCCGGCCTCGCCGCGGTCAACGGCCCGGCGTCGACCGTGATCTCCGGCGACGCGGCGGTGGTGGACGAGATCGCCGCCGTGCTCGCCGCGCGCGGCCGCAAGACCCGACGGCTGCGGGTCTCCCACGCCTTCCACTCGCCCCTCATGGAGCCGATGCTCGCCGAGTTCCGCGAGGCCGCGGCCCGGATCGTCCCGGGGGAGGCCGCCATCCCCGTCATCTCCGACCTGACGGGCGAGCCGGCCACCGCCGAGCAGCTCGGCTCACCGGACTACTGGGTGGAGCACGTGCGCGGCACCGTCCGCTTCCAGGACGGCGTACGGCACCTGGAGCGCGACGGCGTCACCGCGTTCCTCGAACTCGGACCCGACGGCGCGCTCACCACCATGGGCCAGGACTGCCTGACCGGCGCCACCGGCGGCCCCGTGCTGGTGCCCCTGCTGCGCAAGGACCGGCCCGAAGCCTCCGCGGCGACGGCCGCCCTGGCCCGGCTGCACGTCACGGGCGTCCCCGTGGACTGGAACGCCGTCCACTCCGGCGGCCCGTCCCGCTCCTCCGTCGACCTGCCGACCTACGCCTTCCAGCGCGGCAGCTACTGGCTGCCGGCCGGCCCGGCCACGGCCGGCCTGCCCGCGGCCGGACTGCTGACGGTCGACCACCCGCTGCTCGGCGCCGGAACGGAACTCGCGGACTCCGACGGCTTCCTGTTCACCAGCAGGTTCTCGGTCCGCAGCCACCCCTGGCTGGCCGACCACGGCGTCTACGAGGGCGTGCTGTTCCCCGCCACCGCGTTCCTGGAACTCGCGGTCCGCGCGGGCGACCAGGTCGGCTGCGACCAGGTCGAGGAACTGACCCTGGAGGCGCCGCTGGTGCTCCCGGCGGGCGGAGCCGTCACACTCCAGCTCACCGTCGGAAGCCCGGACGCCTCCGGCACCCGCCCGCTGAGCGTCCACGCCCGGGCCGCCGACGACGGTCCCGACGCCCCCTGGACCCGGCACGCGAGCGGCCTGCTCACCTCCGCCGCGGACCCCGGCCCGGTCGACCCGGTCGACCCCGCGGCCTGGCCGCCGTCCGGAGCCGTCCCGCTCGACACGGAAGGCCTGTACGACCGCTTCGCGGACGGCGGATTCGCCTACGGCCCGGCGTTCCAGGGCCTGCGCGCGGCCTGGCGGCTCGGCGACGAGGTGTACGCCGTCGCGAGCCTGCCGCAGGAGCGGCAGCCGGACGCCGCCGCGTTCGGCCTGCACCCGGCCCTGCTCGACGCCGCCCTGCACGCGCTGGTGTTCGACGTACTGGAGGGACCCGCGCAGGGCTGGCTGCCGTTCTCCTGGAACGGGGTGCGCCTGCACGCCTCCGGCGCCACCGAACTCCGGCTGCGGCTGACCCCCACGGGCCGCGACACCGTCGCCGTACAAGCGACCGACGCCGCCGGCCGGCCGGTGGTCTCGGCCCGCTCCCTCGTCCTGCGACCCGTCTCGGCCGACCGCTTCAAGGCCACCCGCGCCGGACACCACCAGGAACTGTTCCGCCCCGAGTGGCAGGCCCTGCCGGAGCGCGCCGCGACGGGCACCGACCTCGGCCCGGAGTCCTGGACCGTGCTGGGCGCCGGGACGCCCCTGCCCTCCGCCGCCGCGCCGCTCCCCGGCCGCGCGGTCACCGACTTCGCCGCGCTGTCCGCACTGCTCGACGCGGGCGCCCCGCCGCCCCGGCTGGTCCTGGCCGCCCGCCCGCCCGTCCCGGCCCCGTCCGGTCCCCTCCGCGACGCGGTCCACGACGGCCTCGGCACGGTCCTCGCCCTGCTGCGCGACTGGCTGGCCGACGAGCGCCTGACCGGCTCCAAGCTGGTCCTGGTCACCGCGGGCGCGGTCCCGGTGACCGACGACGACGTCCCGGACCCGGCCCTGGCCGCGCTCTGGGGCCTGGTCCGCTCGGCGCAGACCGAGAACCCCGACCGCTTCGTCCTGCTGGACCTGGACGCCCACGACACCCCGCCGGCCGTACTCGCCGAAGCCCTCGCCTCCGGGGAACCCCAGCTCGCGATCCGGGCCGGCGCCGTCCACGTCGCCCGGCTGGCCCGCGTACCGCTGGCCGCCGCCGAGCGCACCCCCGGCTGGGGCGGCGACGGAACCGTCCTGATCACCGGCGGCACCGGCGCCATCGGCGCCCACGTCGCCCGCCACCTGGCCGCCGAACACGGCGTCCGGCACCTGCTGCTGACCAGCCGCAGCGGCCCCGCCGCCGACGGCGCGGCCGAACTCCTCGCCGAGCTCGCCGCGCTGGGCGCGCACGCCGAGATCGCCGCCTGCGACGCCGCCGACCGCGACGCCCTCGCGGACCTGCTCGCCGCCCTGCCCCCCGCCCACCCGCTGACCGGGGTGGTGCACGCCGCGGGCGTCCTGGCCGACGGCGTCGTCGCCACCATGACGCCCGAGCAGCTGGACCTCGTCCTGCGCCCCAAGGTGGACGCGGCGATCAACCTGCACGAACTCACCGCCGGCCTGGACCTGTCCGAGTTCGTCCTGTTCTCGTCCATCGCCGGCGTCTTCGGTGGCATGGGCCAGGGCAACTACGCCGCCGCCAACGCCTTCCTGGACGCACTGGCCCACCGGCGCCGTGCCGACGGGCTGCCCGGCCGCTCCCTCGCCTGGGGCCTGT